>JACQTL010000333.1 GCA_016210805.1 Actinomycetota bacterium
ACCTCTCCGGGAACCCCTGGCCGACCCTCCGCCAGATGTCGGAGTTCGCGGTGCGCAGGAGGAGCCGCTCGGTACCCTCGGGGACGCCGGCGGCCTCCAGGTCCCCGGCGTCCAGGGGCCGGTCGAGAGGCCGGAGGTCGGCCACGAACGCCGGCCCGACCAGGGCCTCCAGGGGGACCGTGTCGATCCCGCCGGCCCCCTCGATGAAGTGGTTGGGCGGATCGACGTGGGTCCCGGTGTGGGTCCCCATGCTGAGGAGGGAGACGTTGGCGGCGTCCCCGCGCCGGATCTGTTTCCGGGGCTCCACGGCCACGGCCGGGTCGCCCGGCCACACCATGAGGTCGGGGCCGATCGTGAGCGTGACGTCGATCGGGGAGCGGCGGGGTCCGGCGTCGGCCAACCGGTCGCTCACCCGCTCGCCCGGCGCGACCGGAAGGCGACCAGCAGGGACTCCCTGATCTCGTCCGGGATCTCCTCCTCGGACAGCCGCCCGCTGATGTCGATCGTCCGGCGCATCTGCTCCAGGTACGCTCGGCAGCCCTGGCACCCGTCCAGGTGGGTATCGAACCGGGCTCGGTCGGCGGGGGACAGGGCACCCTCCAGGTAGTCGGTGACGATCTCGACCACGTCGACGCACGCCGGCCGGTCGCTCAGCCGGCGCCGCCGAAGCCGGTCACGCAGGCTCATCCAGGTACCTCTCCAGGGTGCGCCGGACCTTGCTCCGCGCGCGGTGCAGCAGGACTCGCTGGTTCGTCTCGGTGATCCCGAGGGCGTTACACACCTCCGCCGACCCCCACCCGGCGACGTCGCGCAGGGTGATGACCTCCCGCTGGGCCGGGGGGAGCGCCTCGATGGCCCGGGAGACCTCGCCCAGCAGCTCGCCCGACAGGAGCCGCTCCTCGGGGACGCCCTCCAGGGAGCGGGGTGGGTCCGACCAGTGGCCGGGGTTGGCTTCCCCGGGGCCCTGGAACCTGGCCCGGTCCACGGCCGGCTCGGACGGCTCCCGGGCCGGATCCACCAGGGAGGAGAAGGGCACGCTCCGCCGCTCCCGCTTGCCCCTGGTCATGGCCCGGTTCATGAGGATCCGGAAGATCCACGTCTTCAGGGAGGATCGGCCCTCGAACCGGTCGATCCCCTCCAGGACGGCCAGCCAGGTCTCCTGGACCACGTCCTCGGCCACGGCCCGGCTCGGCACGTATACCATGGCCATCCGGACCAGGGCGGAGTGGTGGGCGTCGATCAGGGCGGCGAAGGCCGCCTCGTCACCGGCCCGCAGCCCGGCGACCAGGGTCGCCTCGTCGGCCGCAGGGCCTCCGGGGCGCGAGCTCCTCCCCGCCCCGATCACCCGCCGACTGTAACGCCTGGGGCCCGGGTGGGACGAGGACGGGGACGCCATGGGAGACGCCGAGCGCGCGCGACTGGACTCCGACGCGAGGGCCTGGCGGCGGTGGGGGCCGTACCTGTCCGAGCGGGCCTGGGGGACGGTCCGCGAGGACTACAGCGAGGGGGGCACGGCCTGGGAGTCGTTCCCCCACGACCACGCCCGGTCCCGGGCCTACCGATGGAACGAGGACGGGCTGGCCGGGATCTCCGACGAGCCCCAGGAGCTCTGCTTCGCCCTGGCCCTGTGGAACGGCCGGGACCCGATCCTCAAGGAGCGGATCTTCGGCCTCACCGGGAACCAGGGGAACCACGGAGAGGACGCCAAGGAGCACTGGTGGTACCTCGACTCCACCCCCACGCACTCGTTCATGCGGTGGCGGTACCTCTACCCCCAGGCCGAGTTCCCCTACGGGCTCCTCCTGGAGGAGAACCGCCGCAGGGGCCGGGGGGACCCGGAGTTCGAGCTGCTCGACACGGGCGTGCTCGACGACGACCGGTACTGGGACGTCGCCGTGGGATACGCCAAGGCCGGGCCGGACGACATCTGCGTGAGGGTGACGGTCCGCAACGCCGGGCCGGACGAGGAGACGATCGACGTCCTCCCCACCCTGTGGTTCCGGAACACGTGGTCGTGGGGACTCGACGACCGGCGGCCGGCCCTGTCGTGGCGCGACGGGCGGGTCGAGGCGGACGGGTACCGGTTCGGGCCGATGGCCCTGGCCGGTGACGGCGACCCGGAGCCCCTGTTCTGCGAGAACGAGACGAACGCGGAGCGCCTGTGGGGGATCCCGTCGTCCACGCCGTACCCCAAGGACGGCATCGGCGACCACGTGATCCACGGGGCGCCCACCGTGGATCCCGGCCTCACCGGCACGAAGGCCTCGCTCCGGTACCGGCTGACCGTGCCGCCCGGGGAGACCGCCGAGATCCGCCTCCGCCTGTCCGGCGGCGACCTCGACCTCTCCGAGGGGTGGGAGCGGGCCTTCGCCGACCGGGAGGCAGAGGCCGACCGGTTCTACGCCTCGCTCCGTCCGGCGGGGGCCACCGACGAGGTGGCCATGGTGATGCGCCAGGCCTTCGCCGGGATGCTCTGGTCCAAGCAGCTCTACCACTACGACGTGGACCGTTGGCTGGAGGGCGACCCCGCCGGCCCGGCCCCGCCGGAGGCCCGCAGGCACGGGCGGAACTCCGACTGGCGGCACCTCTCGAACCACGACGGGATCTCGATGCCCGACAAGTGGGAGTACCCCTGGTACGCGGCCTGGGACCTGGCCTTCCACTGCATCGCCCTGGCCCACGTGGACCCGGGGTTCGCCAAGGACCAGCTCCTGCTGATGTGCCGGGAGTGGTACATGCACCCCAACGGCCAGCTCCCGGCGTACGAGTGGGCCTTCGGCGACGTGAACCCCCCGGTCCACGCGTGGGCCGCCCTCCGCGTCTTCCAGATCGACGGGTCGCGCGACCACGAGTTCCTGGAGCGGATCCTCCACAAGCTCCTCCTGAAC
>JACQTL010000334.1 GCA_016210805.1 Actinomycetota bacterium
CACCAGGACGGCGATCCACCGGGCGCCCCACTCGATGCCCTCGACCCGAGGGTCCCCGATCGCCGCCACCGAGCCGATCTCCTCCAGGGAGGCGAGATCGACCAGGAGCTCGGCCGGTCCCGGTTCCCCCGTGGCGAACCGGACCACCCGGTCCCTGGATCCCTCACCCTGGCCGGCCGCGGCGACGTGCTTCCCGTCGGGGGACAGGGAGGCCACGCAACCCGGCCCCAGGGGCCGCCACCCCTCGGGCCTGCCGAGGTCGAGGGCGATCACGGAGGGCGACTCCTCGTCGCACGCCGTGGCGATGGCCACCCCGTCCTCGATCCCAACCAGGGACCCGACCGCGGGGAGGGGGGGGCCGATCCGCTCGACGGCTCCATCCGCCCCCAGCAGGTAGAGGCGGCTCTCGAACTCCCCGCCGAAGAGGGGGTCGAACTCGCCGAGCGCGGTGTCCGCCACGACGTAGTGCCGGCCGTCCGCGTCGACGGCGACGCTGTTCACGAAGGTGCGCCCCTCGAACCCCCCACCGCCGATCGGCCTGGTCTCCCCCGTGGCCAGGTCGTGGACGACCACTCGCCCGCCGTCGGAGCCGATGCCGCTCGGACCCACGACCGTGCCGGCCAGTGGCCGGTCGGGCGGCGCCGTCGTGGTGCGCGTCTCGGGCTCGACCCCCCCGGTGCAGGCCGCGCCGAGGAGCAACAGCGTCACGATGGACCCGGTGTGCCGCCTAGCCCGCACCGCGCAGCACCTCCGCGGGATCGGCCCGGTCGGCCGAGCGCTGGGCCTGGGCCGCTCCGGCCAGGGCGGCCAGAAGGAGGGCGCCGAGGGCCAGGGCCGCCTGGAGGAGGGGGAACCGGAGGGTCGGACCCGGAGGAAGTCCCGGCAGGAGGTCGATCTCGTCCTGGACCAGCCGGGCCGCCAGGGCGGCGAGGGCGTTGCCCACGACGAAGGCCACCCCCAGCAGCCCGCCGATCTCCAGGAGCAGCGCGCCGGCGTGCGAGCGGCGGCCGAGCCCCATGCGGGAGGCCAGCGCGTAGGAGGCCTCCCTGGCCCGCTGGGCGGACTGCACGTACAGGAGGAGCCCGGCCAGGGCGATCAGCCCGGTGAGCACGCCCAGGGCCTGGAGGAGGCCGAGCGTCCAACCGAGCGCGACGAAGGGGAGCGTCCGGGCGGCGTCGCCGACCTCCTCCAGTCGCTCGATGGCGACGCCGAGCTCGAGGAGCGCCGCCCGGACCTCGTCGCCGCCCGCCCGGGCCCACACCTCGGCCCGCCCCCGGATCCCGTCGGGATCCTCCCCCACCGCTCGGGCCGCGGCCTCTACGGCCCGCCGGGTGGTCACCACGAGGGGCCGGTCGACGGGCATCCCCGGGAAGGCCTCGGCCCGGCCCCCCGGGGAGGCGGGCAGCCTGGCCAGGCCGAGCTGGAGGCTGGCGCCGTCCGGCACCCCGACGCCGACGGCGAGGAGCGGGAGGCGGCCTCCCGCGGCGGGCTCCGAGACCCCGGCCAGCAGTCCCTCGAGCGGTCGGTCGGCGAAGGCCGGCTCCCAGGCTGCCACCTCGGCGAAGCCGCCCGGCTCGACGACCAGGAGGTCCACGTCGCGGCCCTCCGGGAGCAGCGTGCCCCTGACCCGGTCCACGGAGGTGGCCGGGAAGGGGAGCTCGGCCGGCGGCCGGACGTTCGGAGGGAGCACCGCCCTGGTCTCCGCGCCGGTCAGGACCCGGGCGGTGGAGCGGGCCGTGGCCCCGGCCGAGGCGGAGAGGATCCCCGCGTACGCGAACACGCCGACCGCCGTGGCCGCGGCGGAGACCAGCACCAGGGAGGTGCGGCCCGTGGCGGCCAGGCGCCGGGCGGCCAGGTACGCCGCGGACGACCGGCCGGCCCCGGCCGTCCGCAGGCGGGAGAGCAGGCGCCCCAGGAGCCGGCCGGCCAGGCCGGCCAGCCCAGAGACGAACAGGAGCGGGAAGAGGAGCACCAGCCCGTCCACGCTCCCGGCCGTGGCCTCCCGGGAGAGGATCTCGTAGAGGGCCACGGCGGCGAGCAGCAGCACGGCGGCCTCCCAGGGGGCCCTGGCCAGCACCTCGCCGGCCCGGCCGCCGACGTGCTCCCGGGCCTCGGCCCTCGACGCGGCGGCGGAGACCGCCCCGGACAGGACGACGGCCACGACCCCCCCGGTCAGGGCCAGCCGGAAGGAGGCCTGGACGGCGGAGGGGTCCCCGACCGTCCCCGGCCCCAGGGCCCCGACCAGGAAGCGGCCCAGGAGCCATCCCGCGGCCGTCCCCGCGGCCACGGGGAGGAGCGCCGCCAGGGCGGCCCGCCCGCCGAGGCCCGCCGGCCCCACGCCGTGGGCGGCCAGGGCGGAGACCTCGGCCCGGCGCCGCCGCACGGCGTAGACGCCCACCGCGCCGAGCAGGGCCAGGGCCACGAGGACCCCGGCCAGGGCCAGGGACGCCACGGACCCCTCCAGCGGATCCACCGCGTCCTCGGCTCGGGCCAGGAGGTCGGGGAGCCGGGAGCCGTGCGTCGCCCCCTGGAACAGCCGCTCCACCTCCGGGTCCGTGGTAGTGGCCAGCCGGGCCTCCACGTCGTGGATCGCACCGGCCAGCGAACGGCCCTCCGGGAGGGACAGCTCGGGCGAGGCCAGCGGGTAGCTCCAGGTGAACAGGCCCAGCTCCCCCAGCGCGCCTCCCAGCCGGGCCATGGTCCCGTCGGGGACCAGGACGAGGCTCGGGGGCTCCCGGTCGCCCCCGGTCACCTCCAGGCGCTCGAGGACGGGCGCCCACCACCCCACCTCCGAGGGGAGCTCACGCACGATGCCCGCCACCCGGGCCCGGGCCCTCGCCGAAGCCGTCTCCACCCGCACCTCGTCGCCCGGAGATACGCCCAGGAGGGCGGCCAGGCGCTCGTCCACCCAGATCCCGGCGACCCCGGCTTCGGCCACGACCTGGACGTGGTCGAGGAACCCGGTCCGGGCCACGAACCTGACCACCGCGGGGTGTCCGGTCCCGGCCACCACGGCCTCGGGGCCGAGGACCGTCTCCACCTCACCGGACAGGCCCCGGAGCCCGGCGGTGGCCTCGCGGAGCACCCGCCGCCGCCCGGCCAGGACCTCCTCGGCCGTCCCTCCGCCGCCAGGGACCTCGCCGGCGAACCGACCGTAGGCCGACACGGTGAGCCCCGCCTCCCACGGCGATGCCCTTTCGAGCTCGAACCGGAGCGCGCCCGACCCCGCCGACGCCACGTACAGGGGGCCCACCGCCGCGGCCACGCCCAGCACCGTGGCCGCGAGGACGACCGCCAGGAGCATCCCTGGGAGGCGGGAGAGGAGGAGGGGAGCTCTCAGCCAGGTGGGGTCCAGCGAGACGGCCTCGGCGGGCGACACCCGGCGCCCCCGCTCGGCTGAGGGGGCGGGATCCTCCCTGCCGGGACCCCACTCGGGCGGACGGAGGTCGCGGTCGCCATCCTCGCCCCGGTCGCCCCTCAAGGACCCCCCTTCTGGAACGTTGTACGTCCCGGCGGCGCGGGCCGGTTCCGCGGGCGGCGCCGGGGGCGAGCCTAGTTCCACGGGGTCGCATCGCGCGAGCGTCCGGGGATCCATCCGGGGAGAACGGGTGACGGCCGGCCGCGTAGGCTCCACCCGGGAGGGAGCGTGACATGGCCAAGGTGGAGGTCGAGCGGGACGGCGCGGTGTGGGTCCTCACGCTGAACCGCCCGGAGGTGCACAACGCGGTGGACGGGGAGACGGCCGACCTGATCACGGGAGCCGTGGAGGGGTTCGCGGAAGACCGCGAGGCCGGGGTCATGGTGGTCACGGGGGCCGGGGGGAACTTCTGCTCGGGGGCGGACCTCGGGGCGGCCGGCGAGCTGATCGGGCGGCCCGACGCCGCCCGGACCGGCCCGATGGGGTTCTCGAAGCTCGATCCCGGGAAGCCCACGATCGCCGCGGTCGAGGGGTCCTGCTACGCGGGAGGGCTGGAGCTGGCCGCGTGGTGCGACCTCCGGGTGGCCGGCGCCGGGGCCCGGTTCGGCTGCCTGTCCAGGCGGTGGGGGGTGCCGTACGTGGACGGAGGGAGCCAGCGGTTCCCCCGGATCGTCGGTCAGGGGAACGCCCTCTACCTCCTGATCACCGGGGTCCGGATCGACGCCGGCCGCGCGTACGACATGGGCCTCGTGCAGGAGGTCGTCCCGGCGGGAGGCGCGCTGGACCGGGCCCTGGAGCTCGCCCGCGGGATATCCGGATATCCCCAGGCCAGCCTGCGGGCCGACCGGGCCGCGGCCCTGGCCGCCCCGGGCACGCCGCTTCCCGAGGGCCTCGATCTGGAGGCGGCCACGTCGCTCCCCACGCTGGCCGACCCCGAGCTCCTGGAGGGCCTCCGGCGGTTCGCCGAGGGGGACCGGCCCGAGCCGCCCACGTCTCCGGGACGGCCGTAGGGGAGGCCATCCCGGCCTCACGGCTCTGGGTCGGGCTCCGGTCGGATCAGGCGGAGGTCGGGGACGGTCCCCGGGGCCGGGGGTGGCGGGACCGGGGGTGACGGGACCGGGGGTGGCTCGGGCGGCCGGGTCCCGGTGGGATCGTCGAGGACCGCCCGGACCTCGTCCTCCCGCTCGGGCGGAACGAGGCACGAGGCCCTGACCACGGTTCCCCCGCGCCGGACCACGGAGGTGACCCAGGCGTCCTCCGCTCCCGCCCCGAACAGCCGCTCCAGGAGGCCCGTGTACGCCTCGGGCGGCACCCCCCGGACGTCGGCCTGCACCGCCACCAGGCCGGGGCCTTCGCCGGGCTCGGCCTCCCCGTCCCCGGCGGAAGGGAGCCGGGCTCCGGCCCCCGTCCTCGCCTGCTCCTCGCCGATCAGCGCCCGCAGGACGTTGGGGAAGTCGAGCCGCTGGGTCCCCGCGCCGTACCCGGCCGCGTCGAGGCGCATGAGGGGCACCTCGCCGTACCCGTGCGTCAGCGTGGCCAGGATCGCCGCCCCGGGCGGGGTGACCAGCTCGACGGGGACGCCACGGGAGTACAGGGGGGCGCCCCGGAGGAGCTCGACCACCGACGGGCGGGGGATCGTGATGGCGCCGTGCTCGGTGCGGGCCATCCCCATGCCGGTGGGCACCGGCGAGCAGAAGACCCGCTCCACCCCGAGCAGCGATAGGGCCAGGACCGTCCCGGTGATGGCCACGATCGCGTCGATCTCGCCGAACTCGTGGAACGTGACCAGGTCGATCTCCTTGCGGTGGACCCGGGCCTCCGCCTGGGCCAGGCGCTCGAAGATCCGCCGGGCCTGGTTGCGGACGTCGTCCGGAAGGTCCGCCCGGTCGAGGAGGGCCCGGATGCTGGCGTAGGTCCTGATCACCTCCCCGGTCGAGGGCCGCACGGTGACCAGGGTGGCGTGGACCCCCAGGGCCTCGACCGCCTCCCGGGTGAGCTCGAAGGGCTCGATGGGCAGGGCGGCCAGGCGCTCCTGGATCTCGTCGAGGTCGGCCCCGGCATCCACCAGTGCCCCGAGGGCCATGTCGGCGGACATGCCGCCCATGCAGTCGAGGTATGCGATCCGCACCGCGGCCTCAGCGAGCGCTTCCGGGCCCGGAGACCGAGCCGGCCACAGCGAGCGGCGCGATCCGGGCATCCCGGAGTCCCGGGAACATCTCTCGGCCGCCTCGCTCGTCCACGGGAACGGTCATTGTATACTTCGCGTGCCTGAGAAACGGCAGGTCAATGCCCCTTTCCCGTATCGGGGAACGATGGAACTCTCCATCAAGACGCTCTCCATCCTGGTGCTCGTGAGCCTCGGGCTCAACGTGGTGCTGTTCGCGCTCCTGGCCGTGTCGGGAGGGCGGGGCCGGCAGGCCCCCGAGCGCAAGGCCACGGACCTGGACGAGACGATCCGGGGTGCCCTGGAGGGCCAGGGCCGGGCCATCAAGCGCCTGGACCAGGCCATCCGCCGGCTGGCCGGGCACGACCTGGCCCTCGGCCAACGGATCGAGGGCGCCGTCCAGCGGGTGGGCCTGATCCGCTACGACGCGTTCGCCGAGATGGGGGGCCGCCTGTCGTTCTCCTGCGCGCTCCTGTCGGACCTCGGCGACGGGGTGGTCATCACGTCGATCAACGGGCGGCAGGACACGCGGGTGTACGCGAAGCCGGTCCGGGAGGGCCGGAGCACGCACAACCTCTCCGACGAGGAGGAGCAGGCCATCCAGCAGGCGTTGGCAGGGCCCCGGGAGGCGGTGACGGCGCGATGATCTGGAAGCGTGATGAGGCTCTCGACCGGCCCGAGTCACACGACGGGCACCGGCTCGAGGGGAGCGACGGCATGAGGGGGGTCGCGATGGGAGAGCAGGGAACCGAGGTGACGGTCGTCGGGCAGGGCGCCCGGCTGGAGGGCACCATCGTCTCCGCCGGCTCGCTCCGCGTGGACGGGCAGGTGAAGGGCAAGATCAACGCCGACGGCGACGTATTGCTCTCGCCGCAGAGCGTGGTGGACGCCGACATCAGCGCCCAGAACGTGACCGTGGCCGGGCGGTTCAAGGGGAACATCGTCGTCAAGGGCACGGCGGAGCTCGCCCGGGGAGGGCGGGTCGAGGGGAACATCACGTCGAAGACCCTCGTGGTCCAGGAGGGCGGGGTGTTCTCGGGCCAGAGCATCATGGGCGAGCAGGCCCAGGCCGCGCCGGCCCAGCCCCCGGCCAAGGGGGCCACCGTGACCGTCCCGCCGGCCGAGAAGGGCGGCCCCGAGAAGGCCGGGCCCGGGCCCGGGGCCAGGGCCGGGGAGCCGGAGAGGGCCGCCATCCCGTAGGCTGGCCACCGCCCGGTCCTCGCCGACCCGGGGACGGGCCCGTCCACCGTGCTCGACCTCAAGGCGATCCGCGACGACCCCGAGGCCTTCCGCCTGGGCCTGGCCCGGCGCGGCGCGGCGGGCGAGCTCGACGGGCTCCTGTCCCTCGACGAGCGGTGGAGGACCCTCACCGTCCGCGTCGAGGAGCTCCGGGCCGAGCAGAACCGGGCCTCCAGGGAGTTCGGGCGGGCCTCGCCCGAGGAGAGGGAGAACAGGATCGCCTCGCTCCGCTCGGTGTCGGACGAGCTCGGCCGGCTGGAGCCGGAGCTGGCCGACGCCGCCGCCGAGGTCGAGGCCGTGCTCGCCCGGCTCCCCAACCTCCCCGACCCCTCGGTGCCGGACGGGGAGACCGACGAGGACAACGCGGTGCTCCGCGAGGTGGGGGACCGGCCCGAGCTCGGCTTCGAGCCCCGCGACCACGTGGACCTGGGGCTCGCCATCGGGGGCATGGACCTCGAGCGGGCCGCCCGGACATCGGGCTCCCGGTTCGTCTACCTCCTCGGGCCGTTCGTGTGGCTCCAGCTCGCCCTCCTCCGATACGCGCTCGACCGGGCCACTTCCCGGGGCTTCCTCCCCGTGATCCCGCCGGTCCTCGTCCGGGAGGAGGCCATGTACGGCACCGGGTTCCTCCCCACCGACGAGGCCCAGATCTACGTCACGAGAGACGACGACCTGTACCTCGTGGGGACGTCGGAGGTGCCGCTCGCGTCGCTCCACCAGGGCGAGATCCTGGAGGAGGGCGACCTCCCGCTCCGGTACACGGGGTACTCCACGTGCTTCCGGCGGGAGGCTGGAGCCCACGGCAAGGACACCCGGGGGATGTTCCGGGTGCATCAGTTCGACAAGGTCGAGATGTTCAGCTTCGTGCGGCCCGAGGACTCCGGTGAGGAGCACGACCTGATCCTGTCGATCGAGGAGGAGCTGGTCGGCGGGCTGGGGCTCCCCTACCGGGTGGTGAACGTGTGCACCGGCGAGCTGGGGGCCTCCGCGACGAAGAAGTACGACATCGAGGCGTGGTTCCCGGGTCAGGGCCGGTACCGCGAGATCACCTCGTGCTCCAACACCACGGACTACCAGGCCCGGCGCCTGGAGACCCGGGTCCGCCGGGAGGACGGCAACCGGCCGGTACACACCCTGAACGGGACGGCCGTGGCCATGTCCCGGACCATCATCGCCATCGTCGAGAACCACCAGCGGCAGGACGGCTCGGTGGCCCTCCCCGAGTCGCTCCACCCCTACCTCCCGGACGACCTCCGGATCCTCCGCCCGAGGGGTTAGACCGGCCCCCGGCCGGGAACCTCCAGGTGGGCATCCAGGCCCGATCGGAGCGGGAGGCGCGGATGAACGTTCGGGACGAGGTCATCGAGCAGGTCCTCCTGGGCCCGATGCGCGAGGAGGGGTTCCGACGGCGCGATCCCGGCGAGCTGGACCAGGCCCTCCGGGAGCTCGGGTTCGAGCTCTCGCCCGACGAGCTCAAGCTCGTCCGCGAGGTGCACCGGCAGGCCGAGGGGCTCGACGGCGAGCGCCTGGACGAGCTGCTCCGGGCGAACGCCGGGCGGCCGGGCCTACCTCAGGCCTTCACCAGCCGGTAGATCGCCCCGTCGTCGCTGAAGTGGATCCGGCCTCCCGGGGCCACCTCCAGGGAGAGCACGAACGTGTCGTGCACGTACACCACGACCTGCTTCTCGACGCCGAACCGCTTGGGCCCCAGCGTGATCCGCCGGATCCGGCCCGTGAGGAAGTCCCCCATGAACAGCCGTCCTCCGTTGCCGAAGCCCAGTGCGCACCCGCTGCAGAACGCGGCTCCGGTGGGAGCGATCACCGGGTTGTACGTGGCCCGGGGCAGGACCGGGCTCGGCCCGTCCTGGTTCGTGTTGTGGGGCGGCGAGGGGGGCGTCGAGCACGTCTGGCTCGGACCCCATCCGTAGTTCTTGCCCTTCACGATCCGGTTGAGCTCGTCGTTGCAGGCCGGCCCGTTCTCCGACTCCCAGAGCCGGCCGGTCTCCGGGTCGAAGGCGAAGCCGAAGGAGTTGCGGATCCCGTAGGCCCAGATCCGGCTGCCGGCGAACGGGTTGCCGGGGGCCCGCTTCCCGTTCGGGTTCATGCGGAGGATGGCCCCGGCCGGGTTCCCGAGGTTCTGGGAGTTGGCCGGGGAGCCCGCCTCGCCCACGATCGCGTAGAGCTTGCCGTCCGGCCCGAACAGGATCCGCCCGCCCACGTGGATCGAGCCGGCCACCGCGGTCGAGAACACGACCTTCATGTCGGTGCCCGCCCCGCCGGAGTTCGTGATCCGCAGGATCTGGTTCTTCACCGAGCCGCCGACGTCGCGCGTGGCGTAGACGAACACGTGGGGCGTGACCGGGTAGTCGGGGTGGAGCGCGATCCCCAGGATCCCGCGCTCGCCGTCGACCACCAGGTTGGGGACGTCGAAGAAGAGACGGTCGTTACCGGTCGCGGTGTTGAGGTTGCGGATCTCCCCCGAGAACCGCTCGCCGTAGAAGATGCGGGTGTTCGAGGCGAAGGTGAAGGCCGCGGGCCAGTCGAGCCCCGTGGCCACGGGCTCCGCCTCGACCGCGGCGCCGGCCGGCAGGGCGGTCGTCGAGAGCCCCGCCACGAGCGCCGAGACCGCGAGGATCCGCAGCGGGCGCATCGAGCCAGGGTATCCCGAACGGGCCATCCGTGCTCTTTCGGCCGGCGGCTCCGTCCCGTATCCTTTGCGGGCAACGAGCGACCGGGAGCGGAACCCTGACCGACCACGAAGCTCCGCCACCGCCTCCTCCCCCTCCCCCTCCTCCGTCCCCTGCTCCGCCACCGCCTCCACCTCCTCCGGTCCCGCCGGCCCGGCGCCCGTGGTGGGCCTGGGCGATCGGCGTGGCCG
>JACQTL010000314.1 GCA_016210805.1 Actinomycetota bacterium
GTCGACGAGTTCACCGGCCGGGTCCTGGAGGGCAGGCGGTACTCGGAAGGCCTCCACCAGGCCATCGAGGCCAAGGAGAACGTCAGGGTCAAGGAGGAGAACCAGACCCTGGCCACGATCACGATCCAGAACTACTTCCGGATGTACGAGAAGCTCGCCGGCATGACCGGTACGGCCAAGACCCAGCAGACCGAGTTCGAGTCGGTCTACAAGCTGGGGGTGGTCGAGGTCCCCACGAACCGGCCCATGGTCCGGATCGACCAGCAGGACGTGATCTACAAGACCGAGCAGGCCAAGTGGGACGCGCTGGTCGAGGACCTGGCGGTGCGCCACGAGAAGGGCCAGCCGGTGCTGGTCGGCACCGTGTCGATCGAGAAGTCCGAGCGGCTCTCCGCCCTGCTCAACCGGCGGGGCGTCCCGCACCACGTCCTGAACGCCAAGCACCACGAGAAGGAGGCCATGATCGTGGCCCAGGCCGGGCGGCTCGGCTCGATCACCGTGGCCACCAACATGGCCGGCCGAGGGGTGGACATCATGCTGGGCGGCAACCCCGAGTACCTGGCCCGCCAGGAGATGGCCGCCCGGGAGTTCGACAACGACCGTTACCTGATGTTCGACATGGACGAGGAGGAGCGGGCCGACTACGAGGCCGAGTACGAGCCGATCTACCGCAAGTTCAAGCAGCAGACCGACGCCGAGCGCGAGGAGGTCCTGGCCACGGGGGGCCTGTACGTCCTGGGGACCGAGCGCCACGAGTCCCGCCGGATCGACAACCAGCTCCGGGGCCGGTCGGGGCGGCAGGGCGACCCCGGCGAGTCGAAGTTCTACCTCTCGCTCGAGGACGACCTGATGCGGATGTTCGCCTCGGACCGCATCGCCTCGATCATGGAGCGGCTGAAGTGGCCGGAGGACGAGCCGATCACCGCCAAGATCGTGACCCGGGCCATCGAGAACGCCCAGAAGCAGGTCGAGTCGATCAACTACGAGCGACGGAAGAACGTCCTCAAGTACGACGAGGTCATGAACTCGCAGCGGCGGATCGTCTACGAGGACCGCCGCAAGGTGCTGGAGGGCCGCGACCTCAGCGACCAGGCCATGGAGATGGTCGAGCGGGTCGTGCGGGGCACCGTGGCCCAGTACGTGTCCTCGGAGGTCTTCCCGGAGGAGTGGGACCTCGACGGGCTGCTCACCGCGTTGTCGAACGTCTTCCCGGTGAAGCTCAAGAAGCGGGACCTCCAGGGCATCGAGACCGCGCCCGAGCTCGAGGAGAGGGTCGTCGAGGAGGCCGTCCGGATCTACGAGGAGAAGCAGGAGCAGCTCGGGGCCGAGGTGATGCGCCAGCTCGAGCGGATGGTGTTCCTCTCGATCATCGACACCACCTGGCGGGAGCACCTCCAGGAGATGGACTACCTGGAGGAGGGGATCCACCTCCGCGCCTATGGGCAGCGCGACCCGCTCACGGAGTACCAGCGGGAGGCCTACGCGCTGTTCCAGGACCTCCAGGGGCAGATCCAGGACGAGTTCGTGAAGTACGTCTACCGGGTGGAGCTCGTCCGCCGGGACGAGCCGGCCCGGCCCCGGCCCCAGCGGGTCCTGACCAACAAGGCGGAGGGGGCGATCGCCGGCCCGGCCGGCCAGGCGCGCAGCGAGAAGGTCGGCCGGAACGCCCCGTGCCCGTGCGGCAGCGGCAAGAAGTACAAGAAGTGCCACGGCGCCACGGCCTGATGCCCCATGGCTGAGAAGGGCGAGCACTCCGAGATCCTCCGCGATCTGACCGAGCGCCTTGCCTCCGCGAAGGAGTTCCTTTGACGTCGAGGGCCTGCGGGCCGAGGTGGCCCGCCTGGAGGAGGAAGCCTCCGAGCCCAACGTGTGGGACGACCCGGCCCGCGGGCAAGAGCTGACCACCCGCCTGGCCCGGGTCCGGGCCCAGGTCGAGCGGTACGAGTCCCTCGAGCGACGCCTGGGGGACGTCACGGCCATGGACGAGCTCCTGGCCAAAGAAGACGACCCCGAGCTCGCCACCGAGCTGAAGCGCTCGGTCGGATCGCTGGCCGCCGACGTCGAGAAGCTCGAGGTCCAGGCCCTCCTCTCCGGCCCGTACGACGACCACGACGCGATCGCGAGCATCCACGCCGGCGCGGGCGGCACCGAGTCCCAGGACTGGGCCGAGATGCTTCTGCGGATGTACCTGCGGTGGGCGGAGCGCGAAGGGTTCGAGGTCGAGCTCGACGAGCTGCTCCCCGGCGAGGAGGCCGGGGTGAAGTCGGCGACCCTGACCCTCCGCGGGCCGAAGGCCTACGGGCTGATCTCGGCCGAGCGGGGGGTGCATCGCCTGGTCCGGATCTCGCCGTTCGACGCGGCCAAGCGGCGCCACACCTCGTTCGCCAGCCTCGACGTGATCCCGCTCGTGGAGGTGACCGACGAGGAGGTCGAGATCGACGAGAAGGATCTGCGGATCGACACGTACCGCTCGTCCTCGGCCGGGGGGCAGCACGTCAACGTCACCGACTCCGCGGTCCGGATCACCCACCTGCCCACCGGCATCGCCGCGGCCTGCCAGAACGAGCGGTCCCAGATGCAGAACCGCGCCGTGGCCATGCGGATCTTGAAATCGCGCCTGGCCGAGCGGCGGCGGCGGGAACGGGAGCAGGAGATGGAGCAGCTCCGGGGGGAGCGCCGGGACATCGAGTTCGGCTCCCAGATCCGCTCGTACGTGCTGCACCCCTACCGGATGGTGAAGGACCACCGGACCGGCGTGGAGATCGGCGACGTGGACCGGGTCCTGGACGGGGACCTGGAACGGCTGATCGAGGCCTACCTCCGCCACCGGGCGTCGGGGGACGGCTCCGGGTAGCCCTCCTTGGTCCCGGTGCCGGCCGACCCGTCACCCGCCGACCGGCCGCGCGGGCCGGAGAGGTCAGGCCATGGCCGGCGACGGCTCGGCGACGTGCACGCCGGGAACCTCGCCTGGAGCGAGGATCCCCAGCGCGGTGAGCGCGCCGAGCAGCCGGGCGGTGGCCGGGTCCAGCGGGAAGACCCCTGGGAGCGGGAGGCTCGCGCCGGAGCGGTCCCGGAGGACCCGGGCCGCCTCGCGCGCCTCGTCTAGCCAGTGCTCGTCCATGCCGGGGGTATCGGCAGGACGTCGGGCGAACCCAAGCCGAACCTCAGGGGAACCCGGAATGGCCCGGATTACCTAGTCCATATGGACGGGAAGCAGTCGCCAAGGATCGGTTGCCGCTAACCCCGGATGAGGGACATACTTAGCCGGTTGGCCGGGTGAGTGCCACCGCGAGGGGTGACGCCCGGCCTGGACTTTGCCGGCCAGGGGGAGCGCGAGGTCTTGTCTCGCAAGCGCAGGGTTCAGATCGGGGGTGCCTTCGTGGCGGCCGCGGCGATCGCCGCGGCCGCCGTCCTGCTGCTGGCCGGGCCGGCCGGGGCCAAGCAGTTCGCCACCCTCCACGTGCTGGAGGGAACCGTCGAGGTCCTCCCCGTGGACGGCGACTCCTACGTCGCCGCGACCGACGGCCAGTCGCTCCAGGTGGGCGACACGCTGCGCACGGGGAGCGATGGCCGCGCCGAGGTCGAGTACTTCGACGGGAGCCTCACCCGGCTCGACCACGGCACCACCTTCGAGCTGAGGGAGATGGCCACCCTCCAGGGGGCCGAGGCGTCGAAGTCGATCCGGGCCCATCAGACCTCCGGGAAGACCTTCAACCGCGTCGTCCGCCTGACCGACTCCGAGAGCCGGGTCGAGGTCACCACGCCGACCGCCACCGCGTCGGTGCGGGGGACGGTGTTCGTCGTGATCGTCGGGGAGGACGGCTCCGTGACGATCATCGTGCTCGAGGGCGAGGTCGTCGTGGTCACCGAGGACGGCGAGATCGTCCTCTCCGAGGGCGAGAAGGTGACCGTCGATCCCGAGGGGAACGCCGGCCCGGTCGAGGACGTCACGGAGGAGGAGCTGGAGGACGGCTGGATCCTCTACAACCAGTGCGAGCTCGACCAGGAGGTCACTTGCCCCGGGGAGGACGACGGGACCACCCCGACCCCCACGCCCACCGAGGAGCCCACTGAGGAGCCGACAGAGGAACCCACCGAAGAGCCCACCGAGGAGCCGACAGAGGAGCCCACCGAAGCGCCGACCGGCGGCACCAAGGACGGCGCGAACACGACCACGCCGCCCCCCACGACCACGCCGCCCCCCACGAC
>JACQTL010000315.1 GCA_016210805.1 Actinomycetota bacterium
GGATCCCCATCTCGTGGTCGTCCCAGCCGTGATGGGGGAACGCCTCGTCGAAGGGCCCCGCGCGCTCCAGGAGGGACCGCTTGATCGAGGTGTTCGCGCCGTAGAAGAAGGCGGGGAGGAGCTCCGGGTCCGGCCGGGTGAAGGAGACCCCCAGGAGCCGCCCGCTGTCCTCCAGCCACGCCATGAACGCCGATCGATCGTCCGGCGGGAACACGGCCGGCCCGATCCCCACCACGTGGTCCTGGGGTCGCTCGAGGTGGAGGGCCAGGTGGCTCTCGACGAGCCCGGGGGCGGCCACGAAGTCGTCGGCCAGCAGCAGCAGGAGGGGGGCCGAGGCCTCCTCGATCCCCCGGTTCCACGAGACCGCCCGGCCCGACCTCGGAAGCTCGACCACCCTGGACTGGAGGATCCCGGAGACCTCACCGGCCACCTCCCGAGCCTCGGCCAGGACGCCCGGGTGGCAGTACGCGTCGACCAGCACGACCTCCACGAGGCCGGGGTCGACGGTCTGCCGGGCCAGGGCCCGGATCGTCTCGCCCACCCTGCCGTCGTGCAGGGCGATCACGATGCTGATCGCTGGACCCAACGTCGGGCTCCCCCTCCCGAGGACGGTCAGGTTACCCGGCCGCCCGGGTCGGAGTCACGGCTCCGGGAACCGTTCGCCGGCGGGACGGCGGGGGCTACACTCCGGACACCTTGGAAAGGCGCAGGGTTCTCGCGGTCCTGGCCCTGGGGGCGCTCCTGCTCCCCGCGTGCCGCCCCGCGTCCCCGGACCCGGGATCTTCCCCCTCGAGCCCGCCGACGCCCTCGGTGACGGCCGCGCCGACCCCCTCGATCCAGCCCACGGCCTCGCCGGAGCCGGGGGCCCGCCTGGCCTCCGGCGAGGCGATACCCGCCACCTGCGACGAGGGCGTCCCCGCCGCCACCGACACCCTGGCATTCGTGGCCAACGGGGCGGCCTGGGCGCTGGGCCTCGAAGGCACCGGCCTGACCTGCCTGTTCCCCGTGGAAGACCCGGGCGCGTTCGCCTGGGGGCCGCTGGGGGACCGCGCCCTCCTCGGGCACCTCGAGGTCCGTGGGCTGCCCGGGGCGCCCGGCCGGGGCCCGGACCCGGTCGTGCCCGGCCCGGCATCGTGGGGCCGGCCCACCGGCAAGTCGGTGGTCTTCGTCACCAACGACCGCCGCCGGCTCGAGAAGCTGCACCTGGACGGGCGGGCCCTCGAGGACGTCACGCCGGTGGGCCGGGCCCGGTACGAGAACGTCGTGTACCACCCCTCGGGCCTCGCCTTCGCGGCGGTGGTCCTCCAGGCGGGCGAGGAGGCCATCTGGCTGTCCACGAACACCGGGGCCGACCCCCGGCGGGTGGTGTTCACGGAGGTGGGGACGGACTTCGGGGCCATGGCCTTCACGCTCGACGGCCGGACGCTGCTGTACGCCGCCCAGCACGACGACGACCACGCCGACCTCCACGAGATCGACCTCACCGACACCAGCGTCGCGCCGGTCCGGTGGAGCGGGCCGGTGGGCGAGAGGATCCTGGACATCCATCCCGGCGAGGACCCCGGGCGGATCGGGATCACGCTGGGGACCGGATGCGGCGACGGCGTGGCCATGCTCGTCGAGGACGGAGAGCCAGACGGCACGGTGCTCCTGCCCGACGAGGCCCGGCCCACGCGCGCGGTCGGGTGGCTCGACGGCGGCCACGTGCTGGTCGCCGCGGGCGGGTGCGAAGAGCCCCTCGACCTGTTCGCGGTGGACGCCGCGGATGGGGCGGCGAGCCCGCTCGTCCTGGGGGTCGACGCGGCGGCGACGCGGCTCCCCGCCCCCACGCCCGCGCCGCCCCTCCCGGAGGCCTCCGACATCGACGGCGGCTTCGCCTGATAGCAGGGGTCCGGCGGCCGGTCGGCCGCCACCCCGGGGGAAGCCCCCTGCGGCTTCCGTCGCTCGCCGTGCGTGGCCGGTTCAGGCCGCCTCGCGCTCGGCCCGGTCGGCGAACAGCCCGAGGACCCCGGGCCACCCGTTCACGTAGCCGGACCGCACGGCGCCCGGATCCTCCACGAAGCCGAAGAGCCGCTCCCAGCCCCGGTGCTCGAGGTCCACGCGGGTCCCGTCTCCCTCGGGGGTGAACGTCACCTCGATCTCGGTGTGCGGGTTCGCGGTGAGGTTCGGCCTCCAGGACATGACGAGCCGATGCGGCGGATCCCAGACCAGGACGCGCCCCCACTCGAGCTCGGCGCCGTCCGCGGTCCGCTCGTAGATGCGGCCGCCCTCCCGTGGCTCCACGAAGGCGGCCTCGGGGGCTCCGCCGCCGCCCTCGTCGACCGATATCGAGTACGTGTCCAGCGGCCACCACTCCCCCAGCCGCTCCGTGAACACCCGGAAGACCACCTCCGGCGGCCGGGCCACGGTGACCGACTGCCTGACCGGATCGAGCGCCGGGTGCTGCTCCGTCGTCATCCCGTCCCTCCTTCTCCGGGCTCCCGCTCGGCGACCTCCTTGACCGAGGCCAGGGCGTCGCGCCAGAACCCCTCCACCCAGGCCCGGAGGTCCCGGAGCCCGGCCCGCCGGATCCCGTAGATCCGCCGGGTCCCCTCCGCGCGCCCGTCCACCAGCCCGGCCTCCCGGAGCACCCGGAGGTGCTGGGAGACCGCCGGTCGCGACACGGGCACCTGCGCGGCGACGTCCCCCACCGAGCGGGGACCGGCCCGAAGGATCTCGAAGATGGCCCTCCGGGTGGGATCCGCCAGCGCGTCGATCGCCTTCGCGTAAGCCATGACTTACCGTAAGCTAACACTTACGCTACTTGAGGTCAAGGGCCGGGTCCCGGGGGAACGGTGGAGAGCGGATCGGCGTTTGCTACGATCGGTCCGTTCCTCGTGGTGGCCGTAGCTCAACTGGCAGAGCACCAGGTTGTGGTCCTGGGGGTTGGGGGTTCAAGTCCCCTCGGTCACCCCAATGGTCCCCAACTGCCGGGCTCGGGGCCTTGATATATTGCTGCGGGGCCTCTAGCTCAATTTGGCAGAGCAACGGACTCTTAATCCGCAGGTTCGGGGTTCGAGTCCCCGGGGGCCCACCAAGGATCGCCCGGCCCTTGGCTTGACCGACCCGCGATACTGAGTGGTAC
>JACQTL010000323.1 GCA_016210805.1 Actinomycetota bacterium
GGCGGCCGAGGGGATGGCCACGGTGACTTCCGTCCAGTTCCGGCTGGAGGTCGAGGGCGAGGTCGGGATCCTCGGGGTCCGCCGGGCCGAGGGCCTGGTCACCAGGCAGGGCGAGGGCTCTGGCTCCATCTTCCTGGAGGTGGCCGGGCGGCTGGTCGAGTACCAGATCCGGATCGCCGACGGGACCTACTACCTGAAGGGCCCCACCGGCGGCTTCCAGGCGCTCCCCCCGGAGGCCGCGGCCCAGCTCTACGACCCCTCCGTCTTCCTCGATCCCGACGAGGGGATCGCCCCGCTGGTGGCGGAGGCCCGGGAGGCCACCACCGCGGCCCTCGAGGAGGTGTCCGGGCGCGGGGCCTACCGGGTGGACGCCACCGTGGGGGTCGACCTGCTGGGCGGGTTCGTTCCGCTGGACGAGGGGACCGAGTCGATGCCCGCATCCCTGTGGATCGAGCCGGACGGGGCCAGGCTCCTCCGCATCCGGGTCGAGGTCCCCGTGGCCGGGCAGTCCCGGCCGACGGTCATGGAGGTGACCCTATCGGCCTTCGACGTCCCGGCCGACGTGCTCCCCCCGACATGAGCTCGCCGGTCGGGACGGGAGCCCGCCGACGGACGGCGGCCGGGGTGTCCGGGGCCGTCGTGCTGCTCGCCGCGCTGGACGCCTACGTGGTGGTGACGATCCTGGCCACCATGCTCGAGGACCTCCAGATCCCCATCAACCGCCTCGAGCGGGCCACCCCGATCATCACGGGCTACCTCCTCGGGTACGTGGCGGCCATGCCCCTCCTGGGGCGCCTGTCCGACCGCCTGGGCCGCCGGCCGGTGATCCAGCTCTCGCTGGCGGGCTTCGCCGCGGGCTCGATCCTCTCCGCCGTGGCCGGCAGCCTGACCCTGCTCGTCGTGGGCCGGTTCGTCCAGGGGGCGGCGGGCGGCGCCCTCCTCCCGGTGACGTTCGCCCTGGTCGGGGACCTGTGGGAGTCGCGGGAGCGGCCGCTGCCCCTCGGCGCCGTGGGGGCTACCCAGGAGATGGGGAGCGTCCTGGGGCCCCTGTACGGCGCCGGCCTGGCCGCACTGATCGGGTGGCGGGGCCTGTTCTGGGTGAACGTCCCCCTGGCCGCCGCGGCGGCATGGGCCATCCACCGGACGCTCCCCCATTCCGGAGGTCGGTCCGAGCAGAGGGTCGACGTCGGGGGCGGGACCCTGCTGGCCCTGGGCCTGGCTCTGGCCATCGTGGGCCTCTACAACCCCGATCCCGAGGCCGCCGTGCTCCCCGCGTGGGGGCCCTGGCTGCTGGCGGGGGCCGTGGTCGTGCTGGCCGCGTTCGTGGTCTGGGAGCGGCGCTCCCCGGTCCGCCTGCTCGACCCGGCCGGGATCAGGGCGGGTCCCTTCTCGGCCGCGCTGGGGGCGAGCTTCCTCTCGGGAGCGGCCCTGATGGTCACCCTGGTCGACGTCCCGCTCCTGGC
The DNA here is from genome assembly GCA_016210805.1 of Actinomycetota bacterium. Lineage (GTDB taxonomy): Bacteria > Actinomycetota > UBA4738 > UBA4738 > JACQTL01. The sequence continues at coordinate 1,464 of JACQTL010000323.1, forward strand.
GCAGACCCTGCTCGGGGAGTCCAACCTCGGCGGAGCTCTGGTGCTCTCCCGGTTCCTCCTGGCCCTGGCGGCCGGGGCGGTGGTCGGGGGGATCCTGGCTCGGCGGGCCGGTGAGCGGATCGTCGCCGTGGCGGGCTTCCTGGTCGCCGCGGGGGGCTACCTGCTGGTGTCGGGATGGCCGATCGACGTCCGGGCGGCCCGGCACGGCTGGCTGGGGATGTCGCTGCCCCGCCTCGACATCGACCTGGTGATGGCCGGGTTGGGGCTCGGTCTGGTCATCGCCCCGCTGGCCGCCGTGGCGCTGCGGGCGTCCAGCCCCGAGCAGCACGGGACCGCCTCGGCCGGCGTGGTGGTGGCAAGGATGATGGGCATGCTGGTCGGCATCGCCGCCCTGGCGGCATGGGGCCTCCACAGGTTCCAGGAGCTCACGGCGGACCTCGTCCCGCCGCTACCGGTGGGGCTCGAGCCCGCCGAGTTCGTCCGCCAGCTCGACGTCTACGAGGCGGCGGTCCGAGCGGCGCTCCACGTGGAGTACGGGGAGATCTTCGCCATCACGGCGTGGGTCGCCGCCGCCGCCGCGCTCGTGTCGGTTGGACTGGGAAGGCGACGGGCCGGGGCAGAGCCCCGGCCCACGTAGATCGGCGAGCTGGAGCGGGGATTCGAACCCCGGACCCCCGCCTTACCATGGCGGTGCACTGCCGGCTGAGCTACTCCAGCGGGGCTAGCAGACAACCCGGCAGACTTTCCCCGCCGGGCCCTCGGCCAGCGACCATGAAGTCTACCGGATGACGGGAGGGGCCCGATCGGGGTCGATCGGCCGGCCCCGATCGACTTGGGCTCGCGCTCGACCAGGGGCTCAGCGCGAAGGTGAGGCGAGCGGCCTACGCCGCGGCCGAGGCCGGCTCCCTGGCCCGGCACCGGGCCAGGGTGATGGCGTTCACCAGCCGCGCGTAGCCGAGGAGGTCGACCATCTGTCGTCGCCACCCCTTGGCCGATGCCCGGTTGATGTACAAGGAGTCCTCGATGCCCCGGTTGCTGGACTCGGCGTCGGGGCGGAGCCTGATGAGCCGGGCGTAGTCCTCGGACCCCTCGGGGACCGGCCGGAGGTTCTCGGTGCGGTTGAGACTGCGGCGATCGTCCTCCTCGGTCTGGTGGTACCGCACGGTGATGGCCTCGCCCCCGTACTCCTCCGGGACGCGGTACTGGCCATACCAGCGGTAGCCGTGCTTGTTCGGGTGCCGCTGGACGCGCACCACCGCCAGGGGTTCGTAGTGGGGATCGCCGGTCTCGGTGATGGCCTTCAAGCACACCTGGCCGTCCCGGGCGGCGAGGTGCACGACCCGGTCCGTCCCGTCGGCCATCCCGACCGGGACGTCATCGAGATCGACCGTCTTGGGATCGTAGGCACCGGCCCGGCGTCCCTTCGTCCCCTCCTCCTTCCTCTTCGCGTGCACGCCCACCACGGGGACGAGGCCGATCTCGGCAAGGATGGTGTGGATGTGCCGGCCCCGGAGGATCATGTCCCACACCACGGCCTGCGCTCCGGGGGCGTGAGGCTTCAGCCGCCGGAGCAACTCCAGGGCGGCCTTGGCCTCGTCCTTGCCCGGGGTCGAACCGGACCGGTCGGACCTCACCCGTCCGGCGGTCCACCCGCGTCTGCCCCGCGGCCGTCACGCCGAGGTCGGGGTTGGCCCGGCGAGAGGGCTCCCCCGGGCCCGGGTCCGAGCGCCGGCCGGCCCCGATCATCTTGGACCCCCCGTGGTGGGCTGGCCACCGGCCGCATGGCCTCTGACCTGCAACTTCGTGCTGAACGCTTCCACCGTCCCTACTCCCTGGAAGGAGGCACGTCCTCCTCATCCAGCCAGTGGGGCGGCTCGGTGGGCCCGCTAACACCATGAGGACCGGGAGTTTCTTGGGAATCTCGTAGCCACCCCGGCCGGCCAGTTGGGACCCCGAGGCCCCCACCCCTTCCCATGGGGCGGGATGAACCGCCCCGGGTTCCTTGGAGGCTCCGATCCTTGAGTGGAGGATGGAGCCATGGGACGACAGACGAGGTATCCGCAGGAGATCCGTGAGCGGGCGGTGCGGCTGGTGTTCGAGCACCGTGACCGGTACGGGTCGCAGTGGGCGGCGATCACATCGATCGCCGAGAAGGTGGGCGTGTCCTCCGAGGCCCTCCGGCAGTGGGTGCGCCGAGCCTTGTCGGGTGTCCAGCAGAACCGGGAGCGATGGACTCCCTGCCCCTGTCCACGGCGGCTGAAGACTGAGCACCTTCCCCGAGGTCGAGACGAGATGGACGCGGGTATCTCAGACCGCCGCGTGAAGCGCATCCACGCAATCCTGGAGCGTAATGACGTCCGCCCGATACGCTCGCATCACTCGGAGCGAGGCCTCGTGCAGCTCGAGGACATCGCTTGCGACGCCATCGCTGATCACGATTGGGAAGTAGTCGAGGAAGCCGGCGTCACGGACGCTCGACTCGACGCACCCCTCGGTCGTGACGCCGGTGAAGATCAGTCGATCCCGTCCGTTCGAACGCAACAACATGTCGAGGTCAGTACCGAAGAAGGCGCTCGAGCGGTGTTTCCTGACGACGAGGTCGCCCGGAAGTACCTTAAGCTCCTCGACGATCTCCGATCCCCACGTCCCCTTCTCTCCGAACTGGATCGGAGCGTGATCGGCCTTGCCTCCCGCCTGGCCGCGGTATTGCACCGACAGTCGGCGACGGAGCCGAATCCAGGCAGGCGAATCCGATCGACTCTCGGGCAACGTCTCGATCCTCACGAAGACCTGCAGCACGCCGAGCTTCCGGCTCTCGTCGACCAGCCGAACGACGTTCTCAGGCATCGGCGGGTACATGGAGATGTCGGAGCCCTCCCTGGCACAGCTCCCATCCGGATGCAGGCAGTCGTTCTGGATATCGATCATCACGTGAGCGGTCTTCGATGGGATGAGCAGCTCCTCGAGCGTCTCCGGCACCTCCTTGCTGTCGACGATCCACATCTGTCATGTCCCCCTTTCGCTTGTCGGTCCGACTTCCGTCGCGCGCTCGGGCTCGAGTCCAGTACGGAGCAGCAGCTTCCCGGTGCTGAGGCCGCCCTCGATATCGCGGTGCGCTCGCCGCGCGTCCTCGAGCGGGTAGGTCCGGCCGATCATCACGCGGATCCTTCGCTCAGCGAATAGACGGAGGACGGCATCGCCAGCAGGCCGCAGCCGGTCCGGCTCACGACGGGCGAGGCTTCCCGTGCTGTAGCCGACCACCGACCGGTTCCGCGGGTGCAACACATCGGTCGTCACGCTCCCCGGTACCCCCGCGCCCATCCCAAAGACCACCACTCGGCCGGAGTCCGCCACGCAGTCAACCGTGGGCGCGAACTGCGGCCCGGCGATCGAATCGAGGGCGAGATCGACAC
>JACQTL010000317.1 GCA_016210805.1 Actinomycetota bacterium
CGGGCCGTCTCCCTGCTGCTCGCACTGGTCGTCGCCTTGGCCCTCGGCTCCGTGGCCGCGACGGTTCCCCGGCGCGTGGGTGGGGCCACGGCGATCAAGGTCCCTCAGCCACTCATCACCTTCGGCGACGCCATGCTGGTCGAGGGGGCCGTCTCGTCGGACAACCCTGCGTGCCGGATCGGGCGGCGGGTGGAGGCGCAGGTCAGAGCGCCGGGCGATTCTCACTGGACCCCCGCCGGGACCATGGCCACCGATACCGACGGCGCGTTCTCGCTCCCCGTCTCCCCCGCGCACTCCGGTGCCGTGCGGGCCGTGGCGGAGCGGATCCACATCGGCGGGGTGATCTGCGCCAGGGCGACCGCCGAGCCGAGCCCGATCGAGGTCGCCGCGCTGGTCACCGCCCGCCCGGTCCGGCCGCAGGTCAACGCAGGGGACTGCGCCCGCATCTCGGTGACCGTCCGCCCGGCCAAGCCCGGTGCGGCCGTGGCTCTGGAGCGCCTCCAGGACGGCGCCTGGCTGCCGGTCGGCCCCGCGCTGCTCTCCGAGAGCTCGACGGCGGCGGTGCCGCTCTGCACCGACTTCGAGTCGATCGGGGTCGTCCCGGTGCGGGCCAGCTGGCCCGGGGGGGTCCTGAACCTCCCCGGCACGAGTGCCCCGAGCGACGTCCGGGTCGTCCCGGCCCCCTGGATGCTCCGCATCGACCGGCTGGTCGGCGACCGCCAGGTCTCGATCTCGGTCCGCGACGACGGGCGGATCCTGTACCGCCACCTCGACACCGTGTCCCGGATCCCGGCGTCGAACCAGAAGCTCCTCTTATCCATGGCCCTCCTCGACGAGGTCGGTCCCACCCACTTGCTGGAGACCGCGGCCGCCGCGGCCCGGGTGGAGGACGGGGTGGTCCCCGGTGACCTCTGGCTCCTCGGCGGAGGTAACCCCCACATCGACGAGGACGAGCTGGCCCGACTGGCCCAGGAGGTCGCCGCCGCCGGCATCCGCGAGATCGGGGGATCGGTCCGCGGCCACACCGGCCCGTTCGCCCGGGACTGGTTCGCCCCGGGATGGCGCGACTACTTCCCCACCTACAACATCCCGCTCCCCACGGCCCTGACGTTCGAGGGGAACCGGATCCCCGGCAAGCACGTCACCGACCCCGAGCGCCGAGCGGCCAAGGCCTTCACCCGCTCCCTCCGTGAGGCGGGGATCCGCGTCCGGGGGAAGCCCCGGGTCGGCCCCGACCCGGGCGACGGGCTCGAGGTCGTGGCCCGGATCCATTCGCCTCCCCTCGCCGAGGTGCTCGCCGAGGTGAACGGGGAGTCCCGGAACTTCGACGCCGAGGTCCTGGGGAAGCTCCTCGGGATGCTCGTCTTCGACCAGCCCGGGACGATCGAGAAGGGGGCCAGGGCCATGGCAGCGTTCGCTGCCGGGCATGGAGTCGAGGTCGTGGCCCACGACGCCTCCGGCCTCTCCTACGCGAACCGGATGACCGCGGCGGGCCTGGCCCTCCTCTTGGACGACGCCGAGGAGGCCGAGTGGGGCGAGGCCCTGGCCACCTCGCTGGCCGTCCCGGGTACAGGCACCCTCGAGAACCGGCTGGAAGGCGTGAGGGTCCGGGCCAAGACCGGGACCCTCGAGGACATCTCGGCCCTGTCGGGCTACGTGTGGTCGGACCGCTCGGGGTCGTGGATCGAGTTCGCCATCCTCTCGGCCGACATCCGCAAGGCCGACGCCCGTGACATCGAGGACCGCGTGGTCAAGATCCTCTCTCGACTGGCCCGCTAGTCTGAGACAGACTAGTTCAACGGCTTCAGCCGAGGCCGAGGCCGGTCATCAGGGCGCGGGCGGTGAGCCCGAAGGCGATGAACGCGGCGAAGGAGAAGAACACCCAGGCTCGATAGCGATCCAGCCGGGCCGCCCAGTGCGCTCCCACCAGGACGACCGCCGGGAACAGCGACCCGTACACGTAGTGGAGCCACGACTGGCGGCGCCCCATGGCCAGCAGGACCACCCCGGCCACGGCCTGGACGATGAGGGCCACCTGGACGAAGGCCACGATCCACCAGAACGGCCGCCCCGCGTCGCGGCGGCGGAGGATCCAGATGCCCAGGCCCCACAGCCACAGGACCCCCAGGGCCCCGACGATGGCGAACCCGATCGCGGCGTGGACGGTGCTCATGGGCGGACCAGCCTACAGCCCGACCAAGCCGAGCGGCCGTGCCTCAGCGCTCGCCCGGGGGGCCCTCGTACCTCACGGCGCCGAGCCGCCCGGCGGCGTCCTTGTTCAGCCGGCGGGACAGGTGCAACCCCTCCAGGGCCAGCTCGAGCGCGGAGGCGGCCACCCCCGGGCTCTCCTCCTCGACCTCAAGCCGCTTTAGCAGCTTGGCCAGCCCGGGCAGATCGCCGAACTGCTCCAGGAACGCCGAGGCCGGGGTCAGGTCCGAGGTCTCCACGGACAGCCCTCCCGAGAACCGCTCGAGCAGCGCGGCGAAGTCGAAGCCCGACAGGCGCCTGCGGAACACCTCCAGCACGGCGTTGCGGAGGGCCCGGACCAGGATCTCCTCCTCCCGGCCCTCCTCGATCGTGTCGAACTCCACCCGTCCGAGCGACCCCTCCAGCACGGCCGGGAGGTCGGCCACGCGGGGCACCGCCTCCGGCTCCCCGGCGAGGGCGGCCCGGCGGACGGCCGCCGCGGCGAGCGTCTCCAGGTTCCCGATCGAGTAGCGCACCGACACCCCGCTCCGGTGGTTCACGTGCGGCGAGCGGCGGAGCTCGGCGGTCAGCGCGGCCAGGACCTCCTTCATGAACCGGGGCACCCGCACGGGGAGGTCGCCGGCCGGGGTCCGGGCCTCCTGGTCCATGATCCGGACCTCGTCGGCCAGGGTCTCCGGGTAGTGCGTGCGGACCTGCGTCCCGAACCGGTCCTTGAGCGGCGACACGATCCGGCCCCGGTGCGTGTAGTCCTCGGGGTTCGCCGTGGCCACCAGCAGCAGGTCCAGCGGAAGGCGGATCCGGTACCCCCGGATCTGCACGTCGCGCTCCTCCAGGATGCTGAACAGCGCGACCTGGATCCGCTCGGGGAGGTCGGGGAGCTCGTTCACGGCCACGATCCCCCGGTTCGTCCGGGGGATCAGCCCGTAGTGGATGGTGAGCTCGTCGGCGAGGTACCGCCCCTCGGCCACCCGGATCGGGTCCACGTCGCCGATCAGGTCGGCCACGGCGGTGTCGGGGGTGGCCAGCTTCTCCGCGTAGCGGGCGTCGCGGCCGATCCACGCGATGGGAACCTCGTCGCCCTGTTCCGCCACCAGCCCGCGGCACCGCGCGCAGATCGGCCGGAAGGGGTGGTCGTGGACCTCGCAGCCGGCGATGGCCGGGGCCTCGGCGTCCAGGAGCTCCACCAGGTGGCGGATCAGCCGGGTCTTGGCCTGGCCCCGCTCGCCGAGGAGGATCAGGTCGTGCCCGGCCAGGATCCCGCGCTCGATCGCGGGGCGGACCGAGTCGTCGAACCCCACGATCGACGGGAACAGGGGCTCCCCGTGGGACAGCCGGGCCAGCAGGTTCTCCCGGAGCTCGTCCTTCACCGTCCGGTCGGGGTACGCGGCCGCTCGGAGCTCGCCGATCGTGGTGGCCTGGGGCATGGGAACCCCAGCGTACCGGAGCCCGAACGTGAGGGAGCGGCCGTGTCTTTACGCGTTGATAGGCTCGGCCGGTGGGTCCTGCCGTTCCCGACGACATCCTCTCCGCGCTGAACCCGGCCCAGCGGGAGGCCGCCTCGGCCCTGCGGGGGCCGGTGGCCATCCTGGCCGGGGCGGGCACCGGCAAGACCACCACGATCACCCACCGGATCGCCCACCAGGTCGCCGCGGGAGCCTTCCGCGCGCCGGAGATCCTCGCCGTCACGTTCACCGAGAAGGCCGCCGGAGAGCTGAAGGCCCGGCTCCGCGCGTTGGGGGTGGAGGGCGTCGAGGCCCGGACCTTCCACTCGGCGGCGCTCTCGCAGCTCTCGCGCCTCTGGGAGACGAACACCGGCGAGCCGCTCCCCGAGGTCCTGGACGCCAAGGCCCCGCTGATCGCATCGCTGGCCAACGCCCTGCCGCCCCCGCACAGGTTCCTCCCCCGCCGGGACCTGGCCGGAGAGATCGAGTGGGCCAAGAACCGGATGATCCCGGCCGAGCGCTACCTGGACGCCCTGTCGGGTCCCGAGGCCGGCCACGAGCCCCCGATCCCCGCGGAGCTCATGGACCGCGTCTACCGGGGCTACGAGCGGCGAAAGCGGGCCATGGGCCGGCTCGACTTCGAGGACATGCTGGGCCTGGCCGTCCGCCTGCTCGACGAGCACCCTCCGGCCGCCGAGGTGGTCCGCTCGCGGTTCGCCGCGTTCACCGTGGACGAGTACCAGGACGTGAACCCGCTCCAGCAGGCCCTGCTCGACCGGTGGCTGGACGGGCGCGACGAGCTCTGCGTCGTCGGGGACGACTACCAGACGATCTACGCGTTCACCGGCGCCTCGCCCCGCTACCTGCTCGCGTTCACCGAGCGATACCCGCACGCCCGGGTGGTCCGGCTGGAGGAGAACTACCGATCGACGCCCGAGGTCCTGGCCACGGCGAACCGACTGGTCCCCCGGCTTGGCGGGTTCGAGAAGCGGCTGCGGGCCACCAGGCCCTCCGGACCACGCCCCACCGCCCGGCCGGCGCCCGACGAGGGCGCCGAGGTGGCCGCGGTGGTCTCCGAGGTCCGCCGCCTCGCCTCGGACGGCGTCCCCCTCGAGGAGATGGCGGTGCTGTACCGGATAAACGCCCGCTCCGAGGCGTTCGAGGAGGCCTTCGCCGACGCCGGGATCCCCTACCAGGTCCGCGACGGGGCCTTCCTCCGCCGACCCGGGCCGCGTGCAGTCCTCCACCGCCTCCGCCGGGCTTCCTCCGACGGGCGTGGCCTCACCGACTCGGTGGACCGGGCCACCGCGGCGGTGGGCTTCGACCCGGAGACCGAGCCGGACTCGGCCGAGGAGGCCACCAGGCAGGCCGACCTGGCTCGCCTCCGGGCCCTGGCCCGCGAGTTCGAGGAGGCCCACGCCGCCGAGCCGCCCGACGAGCCGGTCGCCGCCTTCGTGGCCGAGCTGGCCCGGCGGTTCTCGACGGAGGAGGCCGGCCGGGGGGTCAACCTCCTCACCTACCACCGGGCCAAGGGGCTCGAGTTCGATGCCGTGTTCCTCCCCCGGCTGCTCGACGGCGAGCTGCCGTTCCGATCGGGGCGGAGCGTCGCGCCGGTGGACGAGGAGCGCCGCCTCCTCTACGTGGGCATCACCCGGGCCCGGCGCCACCTCGCCCTGTCCTGGCCCCGCGACGCCCGGGCCGGGAGGAGCCCGTTCCTGGACGAGCTGCTCGGCGCCGAGGCCGCTCCACAGCGCCCCTCCCCCGCTCCGGGGCCGCGGGTCGCCCTGCCGGCGGCCGGCGGGCCGCTCTTCGACCGGCTGAAGGCCTGGCGACTGGAGCGGTCCCGGGCCGACGGCGTCCCGGCGTACGTGGTCTTCCACGACTCCACGCTCGCCGAGATCGCCGAGCGCAGGCCCCGGAGCCGGTCCGACCTCGGCGGGATCTCGGGCGTCGGCCCGACGAAGCTGGAGCGCTACGCCGACGAGGTCCTGGCCGTGGTCGCCACCGGCTGAGCCGCAGCCACCGAGCGAGGGGCCCCCGTGCGGCCCCGTCGTCGCAGGCCTCTCGCCCCTGGCGCCAGAGACCGGCCCCACCTACAGTTCGCACCGATGGACGACCTGGTCCGGGAGCTCGACTCGCTCGTTGCGGACGGCGTGATCACCCGCGAGCAGGCCGAGACGATCCGCCGGCGGATGGTCGCCCGCGGCCGCCCCGCCGGCCGCATCTCGCTCGGGACCGAGGCGCTCGGCTACCTGGGCGCCGTCCTGGTCCTCGCCTCCGGCGCCACGTTCCTCGGGCTGAACTGGAAGGACATCGCCGTCGCCGGCCGACTGGGGATCACCGTGGGCGTCGCGGCC
>JACQTL010000318.1 GCA_016210805.1 Actinomycetota bacterium
CGATCAGGTCGTAGCCGATCAGCCGGGCGGGCTCCTCGGCGGCCCCTCGCTCCAGGTACAGGATCTCGGCGGAGAACGGGACCCCGCCCTCTTGTGTGAACACCCCGGCGCCCGAGCCCCCCGTCGAGCCGATGCGGAGGAAGACCGTCCCCTCGATCAGCCGGATCGACGGCTGGTGGAAGTGGCCCGACACCACCAGCGGGAACCCCCCCGCCAGCGCGTCGACCATGCGGTCGTCGTGCACCGCCACGATGTCCGGGGGCCGGTCGAGCTCCGCGAGGTCCCGGGCGACCCGCTCGCTCGCCGCGCGAGCCAGCTCCGCGAACACCGGATCCTCCAGCGGCGGCCGCTGGTCCGGGGTGAAGACCGGATGGCCCAGGCCGTAGATCGTGAGGCCGGACAGGCGGACCGTCTCGCCGTCGAGGGCGAAGCCGTTGCGGAGGTCGTCCAGGGCCACCTGGAACTCCAGCGCGTCGTGGTTCCCCCGCACGTAGACGTACGGGCGGTCGAACCGGCCGGCCAGGTCGACCAGGAACTGCTCCGCCGGGGTCCCGAAGGAGGTGGTGTCGCCCGTGTCGATCACGAGGTCCACGTCGAACCCCTCCGCCACCTGCCGGGCGAACTCCATGCCCAGGGGGGAGAGGTGGATGTCGGAGACGTGCAGGACCTTGACGACGTCGTCCCCGCGGAACGGGCTGGCCTCGATCGACGTGTAGGCGCGCAGGGCTCCTCCCACTATCCGCTCGAGCTCCTCCCGGAAGTCGGCGATCCGCTCGGTGGCCCGCCTGACCGGGCCGATGAGGTCCGCGGCCAGGCGGAGGGATCCCGAGAAGGTGGGGGACCGGAACGCGGCCACGTCGTAGGAGCCCCAGGCCACCCCGCCCATGGCGCCCGTCACGAGGAGGGCGCCGGCCACGGCGGCTCCGACCCGCCGCCACCTGATCCGGTAGACCAGGAGGCCGGCGGCCGCCGCTCCGATCGCGGCGACGGCGAGCCCGCGCAGGGCGAACGGGATCACCGACGCGCGCGCGTCGCGCTCGATGTCGGCGACGATCTCCTGCGTGCTCCTCCGCCGGAGGAGCCGGGGGAGCTCGGCCAGGCCCACGTCCTCGAGGGTCGCGGTCAGGTGGATGGGGGCGAGGTGCGTGTTCGCGGAGATGCGCCCGAAGGGAGGCAGCGCGATCTCGGTCCGTCCGCCACCGAACGTGGAGGCCAGGCGGACCCTGAACGGGCCCATGGCCACGGTGTCGTTGCCGAAGGCCTCGAGGGAGAGCCAGGCCCCGGCCGTCCCGAGGAGCGCGGGGACCAGGCCGACCACGGCGAGCCGGCGGGCCCGACCGGCCAGGCGGGCCCGCCTCGCCAGGCCGTCCCCGTCCCGGTCGGCGGATGGGGGAGATCCCTCGCCGGCCACGGCAAGAACCGTACCCCGCCCGGGGAGGGGGGTCCCCCATCCGCCGCCGGCGGGGGCGGCTACTATCAGGCGTCGAACCGAGGGGGGAGGAAGGATGGACGAGGAGGCTGGCACGGCGGGGCCCGGGGAGGGGGTCGACCCGGTGGCGACGCCCTCCGCGTACAGGGAGATGCTGCTGTCGTGGGCGGGGGACGGCGACCCGGCCGAGGTCCAGGAGGCCTCCGGTGGCGAGCTCCGCTCCCTGATCGCACGGGCGGGCGAACGGCTCCGCCAGGCCCCCGCCCCGGGCGAGTGGTCGGCCGTGGAGGTCCTCGGGCACATCGCCGACGCCGAGCTGGTGGGCGCGGCCAGGTACCGGTGGATCCTGGCCCACGACCGCCCCGCCCTAGCCCCATACGAACAGGACGACTGGGTGGAGCGGCTCGACCATCGCTCCGCCCCGCCGGACGAGCTTCTCGACCTGTTCGAGGCCCTCCGCCGGGCGAACCTGGCCCTGTGGCGGCGGACCCCGGAGGCCGATCGGGCTCGCCTGGGGATCCATGCGGAGCGCGGGCCGGAGAGCTACGAGACCACCTTCCGCATGATCGCCGGACACGACCGCGTGCACCTCGACCAGCTCCGCCGCACGGTGGAGGCGGTGGAGGCCATGCCGGCCGGCCGGGGCGGGGAGACGACGGGCTGATGGCGCAGTCCCGCGAGGAGCTGCTCGACCTCCTGGCCGGCCTGACCCTGTTCGCCGACCTCGCGCCGCCCCAGCTCGAGGCCGCCGTCCACACCTTCGACGAGGAGTGGTTCGGGGAGGGCCAGAGGGTCCTCCGCCAGGGGATGTCCGGCACGGGGTTCTACGTGATCCTGGAGGGCCAGGCCGCGGTGCGCATCGACGGCGAGGACCGGGCCACCCTGGGGAGGGGGGAGTTCTTCGGGGAGGTGTCGGCGCTGCTCGACGACCAGCCCGTGGCCGACGTCGTCGCCGTCACGCCCCTGCGCTGCCTGGTCCTGCACAAGGCGGAGCTCGAGTCGTTCCTCCTCGCCCATCCGACGGTCATGCTCAGGATGCTCCAGGCGGAGGCCCGCAGGCTCCGGAGCGCCAACCGGTGGAGGGGGTAGCGGCGGGCGGCGATCGGCCGCATCCCCCCGGCCACTACCCCGTGGTGGTCGTGGGGAGCGGCCCGGGAGGGCTGCAGACCGGCTACTGGCTGAAGCGCCTCGGCCTCCCCCACGCGCTGCTCTCCGCGGACGACGGCCCGGCGGGCATGTTCCGGAAGTGGCCGTTCTTCCAGCGGCTGATCACGTGGACCAAGCCCTTCGCCCCCGTGAAGCGGGGGACCCGGGAGTACGAGTGGTACGACTGGAACAGCCTCCTGGCCGACGAGCCGGAGCTCCGGGCCCTGGCCCCGGGGGAGATGGACGGGACGTCCTACTTCCCGTCGCGGCCGGAGATGGAGCGGGGCATCGCGGCGTTCGCCGGCAAGGCGGCGATCGAGGTCCGGTACGGCTGCCGGTGGGAGGGAACCCGCCGGCTCGACGACGGCCGGCTGGCCATCTCCACCTCCGACGGCGAGTACACGTGCCGGGCCGCCGTCTTCGCCGTGGGGACGACCGTGCCCTGGAAGCCCGGGGTCCCCGGCATGGAGGACGTGCCGCACTACGCGGAGACCCGCCCGGTGCGCGAGTACGCCGGCAGGCGCCTGGCCATCATCGGCAAGCGCAACTCCGGCTTCGAGCTGGCCGACGGGCTCCTCCCCTGGGCCCGGCAGATCGTGCTGCTCTCTCCCCGCCCCGCCCGGATCTCGGTCCTCACCCACTCCACGGCGGCGGCCCGGGCCCGGTACCTCCAGCCCTTCGAGGACCACCTGCTCGGCGGGGGGACCTTCGTGCTGGACGCGGCGATCGAGCGGATCGAGCGGGTCGGGGGCGGCTGGCGGGTCCACGCCGCGGGGACCACCCGGCCCGGGGCGATCGTCCTTGACGCCGACGAGGTCATCGCGGCGACCGGGTTCACCACCCCGCTCCGGGACCTCCCCGACCTGGGCGTGGCGGTGTTCGCCCAGGGCCGCCTCCCCGCCCAGACCCACCTGTGGGAGAGCCCCTCCGCCCCCGGCGTGTTCTTCGCCGGCTCGGTGACCCAGGGATCGATCGGGCTCAAGAAGTACGGCATCCCCAGCAACTCGGCGGCCGTGCACGGGTTCCGGTACAACGCCAGGATCCTGGCCGAGCACCTGGCCGAGACCCTCGGGGGATGGGAACGGCCCCGCCCCGTGGTGGAGGCGGAGTCGGTGGTGCCCTACCTGTTGCGCGAGGCCACCCGGGCGCCGGAGCTCTGGAACCAGCAGTCCTACCTGGCCCGGGTGCTGACGTTCCAGCCGGACCGGGGCATCATTGACGATGGGATTCGGCCCCTGGCCCAGTTCGTCGACGGGACGGGGCCGGATGCGGTCGCGGTGGCGGTCGAGACGGACGCCGACGGGGACATCCATCCCGCCGTGTACGTCCGTCGGGGAGGGCGGGTGGCCGATCACGTCCTGCCCTCCGACCGGCTCCTCGACTTCACGACGGACGAGCATCGCGCGGCCCTGGCCGCCCTGCTCGGCGACCTGATGAGCTGAGGGAGGTGTCCGGGATGTCGAAGCACCCCGAGCTGTCCGAGGACGAGCTCCGGCAGATCTATCACGACACGAAGACGATCGCGGTGGTGGGGGCCTCCACCGACCCGCGCAAGGCGGCCCACCACATCCCCGCCTACCTCCAGGGACAGGGGTTCACGATCGTCCCCGTGAACCCGACCACCGAGCAGATCTTCGGGGTCAAGGCCTACCGGAGGCTGGAGGACATCCCCGTGGAGGTCGACGTGGTCGACGTGTTCCGCCCGGGGCCGGAGACGCCCGAGGTCGCGTGGAGCGCCGTCGCCATCGGGGCCAAGGTCCTGTGGCTCCAGGAGGGCATCGCCAACGACGAGGCCGGCGACACCGCCAGGGAGGGCGGGCTGAAGTTCGTCCAGGACCGGTGCATGGGGGCCACCCACCGCTTCCTGTTCGGCTGATCGACCCGCGGCCTAGACTCGGGCCAGGGTGGTGAGGTCCGAGGAGGCTTTGGGGGCGGTGGGACGGGCCCGCCGGGAGGCCGAGGATTCGGCCGCGGTGGCCGGCGTCGAGGTCCGTCCCCTCACCACGCTCGAGGAGGCCGGACAGGCCGTCCACGTGATGGTGGCCACGTGGGGGAACCACCAGCTCGTCCCCCGTGAGCTTCTCCGGGCCTTCCAGGCCAGCGGGAACGTGCTGCTCGGGGCGTTCGACGGGAAGGACATGGTCGGGTTCGTCCTCGGGTTCTACGGGACCGACCCGGGGGGCTTCCACCACCACTCCCACATGCTGGCCACCCTCCCGGAGCGGCAGCACTCGGGGATCGGGCTCGCCCTGAAGCTCGCCCAGCGGGCCGCCGTCCTGGAGGCGGGGGTCGACGTGGTGCGATGGACGTTCGACCCGATGATCGCCCGCAACGCACACTTCAACCTGAACAAGCTCGGCGTGGTGGCCGACGCCTTCCACCGGCACTTCTACGGGGACATGCCCGACGTGATCAACCGGGGCGAGCGGAGCGACCGGCTGGAGGTCCGCTGGGACCTCCTCCGGGCGCCAGGCCCCCACCAGGTCCCGGCGGTGCCACTCCAGGTCCTGGTGGCCAGGGAGGGCGACGAGGAGCTCCCCCGTCCCTCCGCGGTGGGCCGGCTCGAGGCCGGGGCCGCCGCGGTGGAGGTCCCCCGCGACCACGAGGCCCTGAGGGCCCGGGACCGCGGTCTGGCCTCGGCCTGGCGCGACGCGGTGGCGGAGGCCCTGCGGTCGTGCTTCGACGCCGGGCTCTCGGCCACCGCCTTCCTCCCGGAGGGCGCCTACCTCTTGACCGTGGATGAAGCCCCGCCCGCCGGGGGAGGCGGCCCGCCGTGATCCGGGTCGAGGCGGTGGAGCTCTTCCTCGTCGAGATCCCCCTGCGCACGGCGTTCCGGACCAGCTTCGGGGAGGAGGGCACGAAGCAGGCCATCCTCGTCCGGGTGGGGACCCCGGACGGGGAGGGATGGGGAGAGTGCGCGGCCGGGGCCTCTCCCCGGTACTCCGAGGAGTTCAACGAGGCCGCCTGGGTGGTCCTCCGCGACCACCTCGGCCCCACCGTCCTCGGGTCCCCGGAGGTCGAGGCGGAGAAGGTCCCCGCGATGCTCTCCTGGGTCAGGGGTCATCGCATGGCCAAGGCCGCGCTGGAGATGGCCGTCCTGGATGCCGACCTCCGGGCCCGGGGTCTGGGCCTGGCCGGGTACCTGGGCGCCGAGCGCGACCGGGTGCCCTGCGGGGTCTCGGTGGGGATCGCCCCCACGATCGAGGCCCTGCTCGAACAGGTCCGGGGCTTCGTGGAGCAGGGCTACCGTCGGGTCAAGCTGAAGATCGAGCCGGGGTGGGACGTCGAGCCGGTCACCGCGGTGCGGCACGCGTTCCCCGGGATCCCGCTCCAGGTGGACGCGAACGCCGCTTACACCCTCGACGCGGTCCAGGTCTTCGAGGAGCTCGACGCGCTCGACCTCCTCATGATCGAGCAGCCCCTCGGGCACGAGGACCTCCGGGACCACGCCGTGCTGGCCCGCCGGCTGGCCACGCCGATCTGCCTGGACG
>JACQTL010000324.1 GCA_016210805.1 Actinomycetota bacterium
GGGGTCCCCATGGTCGTCGACAACACCTTCGCCTCCCCGTTCCTGTGCCGGCCGGCCACGCTCGGCGCGGACTACGTGATCCACTCGGCCACGAAGTACGTCGGCGGCCACCACGACCTGATCGGCGGGGTGGTGTGCTGCTCGGAGGAGTCGATGCGCGGGCTCCGGTCCACCGTGATCGAGACCGGGGGGACCATGGCCCCCTTCGAGGCATGGCTCTGCATGAGGGGCCTGTCCACCCTGGGGCTCCGCATGGAGCGGCACTGCCACAGCGCCCAGGCCCTGGCCGAGTTCCTCCAGGTCCATCCCAAGGTGGAGCGGGTCCACTTCCCCGGCCTACCCTCGCATCCGCACCACGAGGTGGCCCTCCGCCAGCTCGACGGGCCGGGCGGGATGCTCTCGTTCGAGGTCCAGGGCGGCGTCGACGGCGGCATCCGGTTCTGCGACGCCCTGGAGCTCTCCTGGGTGGCCACCAGCCTGGGGGGGACCCACACGCTGGTCGGGCACGCCGCCTCGACCACCCACCGCCAGATGGACCCCGAGGCCCGCCGCGCCGCTGGGATCGGGGACGGGCTGGTCCGGGTGAGCGTGGGCCTCGAGGACCCCGAGGACGTCGTGGCCGACTTCGAGCGAGCGCTGGAGAAGGTGTGAGCCCGGCGCCCCGCAAGAGGCGCGTGGCGATCCTGTTCGGGGGGCGATCGGCCGAGCACGAGGTCTCGGTGGTCTCCGCGGGATCCGTGATCCGGGCCCTGGACCCCGAGCGCTACGAGGCCGTGCCGATCGGCATCACCAGGGAGGGGACCTGGCACCTCATGGCCGCGCCGCCGGCCCTGGTTCCGGGATCGGGCCGCCTCCCCGGCGTGGCCGAGGGGTCCGGGATCGCCGTGGAGCTCGCCAGGGAGGGCGACGAGACGGCGCTGGTCTCCGCGGAGGGCCTCCGCGAGCCGATCGACGTCGTGTTCCCCATCCTCCACGGGCCGTACGGGGAGGACGGCACCGTCCAGGGGATGCTCGAGCTGGCCGGGATCCCCTACGTCGGGGCCGGCGTCCTGGCCTCGGCGGTGGGGATGGACAAGGCGGTCCAGAAGGTCCTGTTCCGGGCGGCCGGGCTCCCCGTGGTCGAGCACGAGGTCGTCCACGAACGCGACTGGGAGGAGGACCGGGAGGCCGTTGAGGCCCGGGCCGGCCATCTGGGCTACCCGATCTTCGCGAAGCCGGCGACGCTGGGGTCCTCGGTGGGCATCACCAAGGTCGGGGAGCCCGGCCGGCTGGTGGCCGCCCTGGAGCTCGCCTTCCGCTACGCGGGCAAGGCGCTGCTGGAGCGGGCCGTGGAGGGCGCCCGGGAGATCGAGTGCGCCGTGCTCGGGAACGACGACCCCGTGGCCTCCCTCCCCGGCGAGATCGTCCCCGGCGGGGAGTTCTACGACTACCGGGCCAAGTACCTGGACGAGGAGGGCACGCGGCTCATCGTGCCGGCGGACCTGCCGGAGGAGGTCGTGGAGGAGGTCCAGCGCATGGCCGTGGCGGCGTTCAGGGCCATCGACTGCTCGGGGATGGCCCGGGTGGACTTCTTCTTCCGGGAGCCCCGGGACCTCATCCTGAACGAGATCAACACGATCCCCGGGTTCACCAGCGTCTCGATGTATCCCAAGATGTGGGAGGCGAGCGGCCTGCCCTACCCGGAGCTGATCGACCGGCTGGTCGAGCTGGCCGTCGAGCGCCACCAGCGCGATGCCAAGCGGGGCACCGCCCTGGACGAACGGACCTGAGCGGGGGGACGGACCCGAGCGGGCGGTCGGGCGATCAGGTCACGACGACCGGGACGCGCTGGTGGCCGTTGTTCGCGTATCCGCCCCAGTTCCAGGGAGCCTCCTCGGGCTGGACGTTGCCGGCCCGGTCGGTGGCCCGGCACCGGAGCTCGTGGCGGCCCGGCCCGGCGGGCTCCCAGTCGAGCCACCACGGGGTCCAGGCCCAGGGCGAGGCCGGCTCGCCGAGCTGGGCGTCCGACCACGTCACGCCCCCATCGGCCGACACCTCCACGCGGACGATCGGGCCGTGGCCCGACCAGGCCCGGCCCTCCAGCCGGGTGGTGCCGGGGGGCACGATCCTTTCCCGGGTGGCGAAGTCGGGGATCCCCGGGGGGACCATGAGGGCCCGGGGAAGGATCCGGTCGAGAGGCCGGCCCGGGTCGTCGGCGTCCCGGCGGAGGCGGTACGAGCGGACCTGCTGGTACCCCTGGAACGGCTCGCCGACCGCCTCGATCCGGCGCAGCCACTTCACGCTCGCCATGCCGTACCACCCCGGGACCAGGAGCCTGACGGGGAACCCGTGCTGGGGCGGGAGGGGCCGGCCGTTCAGCTCGTGGGCGAGCAGCACCTCGTCGCGGCCGGCCTCCGCGACCGGGAGGCTCCGCTGGTAGTCCTGCTCGATGCCCCCCTCCATCCCTCGGTCGGCCCCCGTGAACACCACCTCCACGGCCTCGGGACGGAGGCCGGCCTCGGCCAGCAACGGGGCCAGGGGGGTGCCGGTCCACCGGCCGGTCCCCACGGCCTCCAGGCCCCAGGGCTGGCTCACCGCGCGGGGGAGGAGGGCCGTCCGGCCGTTCCCGGCGCACTCCATCGTCACGGGGACGGTCACCGCCGGCCGGGCCCGGAGGTCCTCCAGCGACAGGGACAGGGGGCGGTCCACCAGCCCACCCACCTCCAGGCGCCAGCCCTCGGGGTCGAGGACCGGGATGTCGAAGTGGATCAGGAGGTAGTGGAGCCCGACCGGCGTGACGTCGTAGCGGAGCGCCTCGAGGGGCATGCCGTGGTTCCGGGAGGCCAGGGCGAGCTCCTCGGGCAGCAGCCGGACGTCGTCCACGTGCGTGGCCAGGCCGGGTCGGGCGCCCGGCTCCCCCGCGGTCCCTACCACGCCGGGACGCCGGCTAAAGGTGGACGACGGGGCAGGTCAGGGTCCGGGTGATGCCCTCCACCGCCTGGATCTTCGCCACGACCAGCTTCCCGAGGTCGTCCACGTTCCTGGCCTCGGCCCGGACGATCACGTCGTAGGGCCCGGTCACGTCCTCGGCGTCGGTGACGCCCTTGATCGCGGCGACCTCCTTGGCCACCTGGGCCGCCTTGCCGACCTCGGTCTGGATCTGGTTGTAGGCCTGTACCAACGGGTCACCTCCGTGTCCGTCGACCCGGGGAAGGCTGGTGGGAGCGCGACC
>JACQTL010000325.1 GCA_016210805.1 Actinomycetota bacterium
CCCCGGAGCCACACCGCGCCGGGTTCGGGGACCACCTCCCGGACCCTGGCCATGAGGGCCTCGCCGTCGCTCGTGTAGTAGAGCCACCGGTCGGCCAGGCGCTCCACCCGGTCGGCCAGGCCGGACACCGCCTCCAGGGCCCCCTCCGCGCCGTCGGAGGGCTCGAAGACCTCCACGACCTGGGCCGAGGTCTCCCTGGCGATCAGCTCCCGGGGGGAGCCCTCCACCAGGATCCGGCCCTCGTGCATGATCACGAGCCGGTCGCAGAGCTGGGAGGCCTCCTCCATGTAGTGCGTGGTCAGAAGGAGCGTCACCCCCTGGTGCTTCAGGGAGCGGAGCTTCTCCCAGACCAGGTGGCGGGCCTGGGGGTCGAGGCCGGTGGTCGGCTCGTCGAGGATCAGGACCTCCGGCTCGTTCATCAGCGCCCTGGCCACCAGCAGCCTCCGCTTCATCCCCCCGGACAGCCTGTGGATGTTCCAGTCGCGCTTGTCCTCCAGGGCCACGAAGGACAGGAGCTCGTCGGCCCGGGGCCGGGAGATCCGGGCCGGGATGTCGAAGTACCTCGCGTAGATCACGAGGTTCTCGATCACCGAGACCTCCTCGTCCAGGTTGTTCTCCTGGGGGACGACCCCCAGCCTCCGCTTGATGGCCCGGCCCTCGGCCACCGGCATGCCGAGCACGGTGAGCCGGCCGCCCGAAGGGGGAGAGGTGCAGGAGATCATCCGCATCGTCGTGGTCTTGCCGGCGCCGTTCGGGCCGAGGAACCCGAAGCACTCTCGCTCCCGGACCGCGAAGTCGATGCCCTTCACGGCCTCGAACGACCCATACCGCTTGACCAGCTCCCCGGCCACCACCGTGTCCATGGCGAGACACTGTAGGGCCTCCGGGCGACGCCGGCCCGAGGAGGGCGCGGTCAGCGCGGAGACAGCAGGTCGGCCAGCTCGGGCTGGGCGAGGAACGAGCGGCGGCGGGTCTCGTGGAGGGTGCCGGCGAACCCCTCGACCCGCTCCCGGAGCCCGGTCAGGAGCGCGGAGGCTTCCTCCTCCTTCCCCTGGAGCTCGAGCGAGCGGGCCAGGGCGACCATGGCGGGCCACGTCGTGGGGACGCTCCCCAGGGCCTCGCCGGCGGCCACGGCCCGCCCGAGCTCGGCCTGCGCCTCCTCGAGCCGGCCGAGGGCCAGGAGGGCCCGGCCGGCCGTGTTCCGGGCCCGAGCCTCGTACTTGCGGCGGCCGGCCCGCAACGCCCGCTCCAGGGACTCGCCCGCCGCCCGGAGGGCGTCCTCCGGCCGCCCCGCCGAGAGATCGGTCTCGGCCCCGGCCTCGGACAATCGTCCGGTCCAGAGCCACTGGTGCCACCCACCGGTCGATCCGGCCGCCTCGAGCAGCTCGGGGAGGGCCTTCTCGGCCCGCCCGATGTCCCCGGCGGCGATGTCGGCGAACAGCAGGTCGATCCGCGCGCTCACCGTGGCCCCCGGGAACGAGGCGGCCCTGCCCATCTCCAGGGCCTCCTCGGAGAGGCGGCGGGCCTCCGCCAGGTCGCCGAGCTCCAGCAGGGTCCCCGCCCACATGTTCGTGGCCCGGCCGGTCAGCCTGGGGAGGACCTCCCATTCGCGCCCCAGGAGGACGGCCCGCTGGAGCCACTCGAAGGCCTCCTCGTGCCGGGACAGGAGGACGAGGGCCATCCCGGCGTGGGAGGCTGAGTTCACCGCGGCGAAGAGGTTGGAGGTCTCCACGCCGATCTCGAAGCCCTCCCTGGCCGACCGGAGGGCCTCCTCGCCCTCCCCGCGCCAGTAGTGGTAGAGGCCGAGCTGTCCGAGGGCGTACGCGTAGTCCCCGTCCCGGCGGTCCACCGGCCACTGGTCCGCCACCCTGATCATCAGCTCGACCGCCCTGGGGAGGTCGCCGTCCATCCCGGCGCTCTCGGCCAGGACGGCCTGGGCCCTGGACTCCAGCTCCACGTCGCCGAGCTCCGACGCCAGCTCGGCGGCGGCCTCCCCGAAGCGGTGGGCGTCCGCCACCCTGGCCAGCCAGAAGGCGGCCCTGGTCCTGTTCAGCAGTGCCAGGGCCAGGCGGCTCCCGGTGGCCTCCTGGAGCAGCGCGTCCAGGTCCTCCTCGATCGCCGTCGCGTAGTCCCCGGCGTCGATCCGTGTGCGGGCCCTGGCCAGCATGGCCTCCTGCCTCAGCTCGTCGTCCCGCCCCTCGAGCAGCCCTATGGCCTCGCCGTACAGCTCGACGGCCTCCCGCTTGGCCCAGGCCCTCGACGCCGCCTCGGCGGCGGTGAGCATGTAGGTGGCCGCCTTCGCGGGCTCGCCGGCCTCGCGCCAGTGGTGGGCGAGGAGGGACGAGGACTCCCGGAGGCGGTCGCCGGAGGCCCGCTCGAGGTGCTCGGCCACGACCCGGTGACGGGCCCGCCGGTCCGCCCGGGACAGCGTCTCGTAGGCCACCTCCCTGGTCAGGACGTGCTTGAACTGGTACTCGGGATCGCCGGCGAACCGGGAGACCGGCAGGCGGCGGATCAGGTCGCGGTCCTCGAGGCCCTCGAGCGAGGCCTCGAGGGCGTCGGGGTCTCGCTCGAAGGCCAGCAGGGTCCCCCGCCAGAAGGACCGCCCGATCACCGACGCGTCCTGGAGGGTCTCCCGCTCGGCATCGGGGAGCGCGTCGAGCCGGGCGGCGATGATGGCCTGGACGCTCGTCGGAAGGCCGGCCGCGGTCCGGGCGGCGTTCTCGGCCAGCGACGCGGCCAGCTCCTCGAGGAACAGCGGGTTGCCGCCGCCCGTGCGCACGAGCTCGTCCACCGCGGTCTCCGCCGAGTCGGACCTGCGCAAGAGCGACAGCGCCAGCTCGCGGGCCAGGTCCTCGCCGAGGGGCTCGAGGCGGACGGCGGTGTACCGGCCCAGGCCACCTCCCCAGCTCGGGGCGGTCTCGTGCAGCTCCGGCCGGGACAGGACCAGGATGAGCAGCGGCACGTCCCGGATCCTCGACGCGAGGGTCTGGACCAGCTCGAGCAGCACCGGCTCGGCCCAGTGGGCGTCCTCGAAGGCGAGCACGGTCGGTCGCTCCCGGGCCAGTGCCTCGACGAACCGGCGGACCGAGGCGAACAGGGGCTGCTTGTCGGGCGAGCCCGCCGCCTCCAGGCCCATCAGCACGGCCAGGTGGGAGGCCACTTCTGCGGCCTCGGGGCCGAGCAGCTCGACGACGCGGGCCCGGAGCTTCTGGGCCGCGGCGGGGGCCGGGTCCGAGTCGAGGATCCCGGCGGCCTTGGCCACGTGCTGGGACAGGGCCCCGTAGCCCGTGGTGTCGCCGTACGGGAGGGAGCGCCCCCGGATCAGCCGGCCGGCGACCTCGAACGACGGCCTGAGCTCGTGGAGGAGCCGGCTCTTGCCTATCCCGGCCGGGCCCAGGATCGTGACCACATGGGGCCGGGCCTCCTCGGTCACCTGGCGCCAGATCGTGGTCACGAGCTCGATCTCGGCGTCCCGGCCCACCAGCGGGGCGTTCGAGGTGGGCCGCTCCGACGCGGCGGCCCTGGCGGCCACGGCCCGCCAGGCCGGCACGAGGTCCTCCTTGCCCTTGGCGGCCACGGGAGGAAGCTCCTCGTACTCGATCGCATGCGAGGTGAGCGCGTGGGTCTCCCGGCCGACCAGGACCTCTCCGGGGCCCGCCGCCGACTGGAGCCTGGCCGCGGTGTTGGTCACGTCCCCCATCACCGTGTAGTCCCTGCGCTGGTCGGGCCCGACCACACCGGTCATGACCTCGCCGGTGTTGATGCCGATGTGCAGGCGGAGCGGGGCGGCCAGCTCTCCGGGGGTCTTCACCGAGTCGCGCATCGACAGGGCCGCCCTCACGGCCCTCTCCGCGTCGTCCTCGTGCGCCACCGGCGCCCCGAACACGGCCATCACCGCGTCGCCCATCACGGTGAGGACGGTCCCGCCGAACCGGACCACCTCCTCGCTCATCTGTCCGGCCAGGTCGTTGGCCAGGGTCCTGACCTCCTCGGGGTCCATGCGCTCGGCCAGCGAGGTGAACCCGGAGACGTCGGCGAACAGGACCGTGGCCCTCCGCCGTTCCTCGCGGTGTCCGGCCGGCGCGGCGGGGGCCCGGGACAGCGACGCCCCGCAGGTCCCACAGAAGGCGAACTGCGGGGGGTTCTGCGCGCCGCACGACGGGCAGGCCCGGGTGAGCGGGCTCCCGCACGTCCCGCAGAACCGCTGGTCCGGGGCGTTCTGCGACCCGCACGTAGGGCAGGCGACCTGGGAGGTCACGAGCGGAGTGTAGCCCCGGGCGCCCGGATGGAGAACGGGGTCCGTCAGTCGACCGTCAAGATCCGCAGGCCGCGGGCGACCTTGCGCCCGCCCTCCTCGGCCAGGTCGAACTTCACGCGCTGCCCGATCCGCAGGTACCTGAGGCCCGACCCCTCCACGGACGTGGGGTCGATGCGCACCTCGGTCCGGTCGTCCATCAGGAGGTCGCCGGATCGGCCGTCCCGGTCGTAGTGCCTGACCGTTCCCTGGGGCAATGCCGTCTCCTCGCCCTGCCGCCTACGGCGGGTACCCTAGCCGAGCCGCCGCCCGGTCGCACGCCCGGATCCCCCCGGCTACGTGCGGACGCGGAGGCGCTCGGCCAGCTCCAGGTCGACGCACACCGAGCGGGTCCGGCCGTCCCTGCCTGCCTCCAGCAGGTGCTCGACGTCGGCGGGGACGTCCAGGTCGAAGGCCAGCTCGGGCCGGCGGACCTCGGCCGCGGGTAGCCCGCGGGCGGCGGCTCCGGCGAGGTGCTTGCCGTAGGAGTCCCGGCCGAACCGGGCGGCGATGGCCCGGGGGGGCCTGCGGAGGAGGAGGTTCGTGCCGCCTTCATCCCGGGAGGGGGACACGACGACCGGGCCCAGGGTCCGCACCGCCGTGGAGAGGGCCTCGGCCGTGACCAGGGGAACGTCGGCCAGGAGCACGGCCAGGGCGTCGGCCCCCAGGCCCATGGACTCCTCCTCGACCTGGCGGATCGCGGCGGAGAGCGGGGGCTTGTCCTCCGTCACCGGGCGGGCCCCGCGCCGGGAGGCGATCTCCAGGACGGCCTCGTCGGGCGAGATCACCCACGTGTCCCAGCCGGGGAGGGCCAGGGCCGCGTCCAGGACGTCCTCGAGCATGGCCAGGGTGAGCGAGGCCCGTTCCAGGGGGGAGAGCAGGGACGAGAGCCGCCGCTTGGCCCGGTCGAGCGCCTTCACGGGCACGGCCATCACACGCACCCCAACAGGGTATCGGTTGGTTGCGGCTAGCATTGATGCCGGGACGACCTGCAGGGACGGGACGCGGATGTCGAAGCTCGATCGGGCGGAGTTCGGGCCGAACGCATGGCTCCTCGACGAGATGTACCGGCGGTACCGGGAGGATCCCTCGTCGGTGGGGGAGCGGTGGCGGGAGTTCTTCGAGGACTACCGGCCCCAGGGCGACGACGGGCAGCCCGCGCCGGCCCCCGCCCGGCCCGCGGGCCGGGCGGCCCCGGCCGCCGGGAAGGAGACTGAGGCCGAGCCGGCTCCATCGCGGCCGGACGAGGAGGCGGAGCCCCTCCGGGGAGCGGCCGCCGTCATCGCCCAGAGGATGCAGGAGAGCCTCACCGTCCCCACCGCCACCTCGGTCCGCACGGTCCCCGCCAAGCTCCTCGAGGTCAACCGGAACATCCTCAACCGGCACCTGGCTCGGGGCGGCGGCGGGAAGGTCAGCTTCACGCACCTGATCGGATTCGCGATCGCCCGGGCCATGGCGGCCATGCCGGGGATGAACGTGTCCTTCGGGGAGGCCGAGGATGGCTCCCCGCAGGTGGTCAGGCATCCTCACGTGAACCTGGGGCTGGCCGTGGACGTGAAGCGGAAGGACGGGTCCCGGACGCTCCTCGTCCCGAACATCAAGGAGGCCGAGACCCTCGACTTCCGGGCGTTCCTGGAGGCCTACGAGGCGCTGATCCGCAAGGTCGACGCCGGCAAGCTCTCCCCGGACGACTTCGCCGGGACGACCGTCACGATCACCAACCCGGGGACGATCGGGACGGTGCAGTCCGTCCCCCGCCTCATGGCCGGGCAGGCCGCGATCTTCGGCGTGGGGGCCATCGCCTACCCCGCCGAGTACCAGGGGGCCGACCCCGAGAGCCTGGCGGAGGTGGGCGTCGGGAAGGTCCTCACCCTGACCAGCACGTACGACCACCGGGTGATCCAGGGCGCCGAGAGCGGGGAGTTCCTGGGTCGGGTGCACCGCCTCCTCCTGGGGGAGGAGGGGTTCTACGACGACGTGTTCGCGAGCATCGGGGTCCCCTACGTCCCGGTCCAGTGGCACCTGGACGAGAACCCCAGGCCGGGCTCGCTGGAGGCCGTCGAGAAGCAGGCCGCGGTGCTCCGGCTGATCCGCCAGTACCGGGTCCGGGGCCACCTGATCGCCGACCTCGACCCGCTCGACATGAAGCCGATCGAGATGCACCCGGAGCTCGACCCGGCCACCTACGGCCTAACGATCTGGGACCTCGACCGCAGGTTCGCCACCGACGGCCTGGCCGGGGAGCGCGAGCTGACCCTGGGCCAGATCCTGGCCGTCCTCCGCGACGCGTACTGCCGCACGGCGACCGTGGAGTACATGCACATCCAGGAGCCCGACCAGAAGCTCTGGATCCAGGAGCGCGTGGAGGGGGCCACCGCGTCGCTCCCGCCCGAGGACCAGCGGCACATCCTGTCCAGGCTGAACGAGGCGGAGGCCCTCGAGACCTTCCTCCACAGGAGGTACATCGGGCACAAGCGGTTCTCGCTGGAAGGCAGCGAGTCGCTGATCCCGATGCTCGACGCGATGCTCTCCGACGCCGCCGAGGGCGGGGTCGAGGAGGCCGTGATCGGGATGTCCCACCGGGGCCGGCTCGACGTGCTCACCTCGATCGTCGGTAAGAGCTTCGGGCAGGTGTTCCAGCACTTCGAGGGGGAGATCGACCCCGACGCGGCCCAGGGCTCCGGCGACGTGAAGTACCACATCGGGGCTGGCGGGAAGTTCGCGGCCCGGAGCGGGAGCCAGCTCGTGGTCACGGTGGCCTCCAACCCCTCCCACCTGGAGTCCGTGGACCCCGTGGTGGAGGGGATCGTCCGGGCCAAGCAGGACCTCCTGGACCGGCGGGAAGAGGCCCCGGTCCTCCCCCTGCTGCTCCACGGCGACGCGGCCTTCGCCGGCCAGGGCGTGGTGGCCGAGACCCTGGCCATGTCGGCCCTCCGCGGGTACGGGACCGGGGGGACCGTCCACGTCGTCGTGAACAACCAGCTCGGGTTCACCACGGGCTCCGACTACGGGCGGTCGAGCACCTACGCGAGCGACGTGGCCAGGATGGTCCAGGCCCCCATCTTCCACGTGAACGGCGACGACCCCGAGGCCTGCGTCCGGGTGGCCCGGCTGGCCTTCGCCTTCCGGCAGCGGTTCAAGAAGGACGTCGTGATCGACATGTGGTGCTACCGGAGGTGGGGCCACAACGAGGCGGACGAGCCGGCGTTCACCCAGCCGGTGATGTACCGCCGGATCAGGGAGCGCCGCTCGGTTCGCAAGCTCTACACCGAGGTCCTGATCAAGCGGGGAGACCTCTCGCTGGAGGAGGCGGAGGGCGCCCTGGACGAGTACCGCAAGCGCCTCCAGGAGGCCCTGGACCAGACCAAGGCGGGGGGCGGCCCGGCCAGGATCGAGTGGACGGCGCCCCGCTCGCTCGAGAAGGTCGGGCCGATCGAGACCGGGGTGGAGCACGAGGTCCTCGACCGGGTGGTCCAGGCCCTGACCACGGTGCCCGAGGGGTTCCACCTCCACCCCAAGCTGGCCAAGTGGTTCGAGGAGCGCCGCCTGGCCCTCGGCGAGGACGCGGTGGACTGGTCGCTGGCCGAGGGCCTGGCCATCGGGTCGCTGCTCCTGGAGGGGGTGTGGGTCCGGCTCACCGGACAGGACACCCGGCGGGGGACGTTCAGCCAGCGGCACGCGGCGCTGGTGGACCAGGAGACCGGTCGTGAGCACCTCCCCATGCTCGCCCTGGGCGACGGCGCGGACGGACGGGGCCGCTTCTTCGTCTACGACTCGCTGCTGTCGGAGTTCGCCGCGCTGGGGTTCGAGTACGGGTACTCGGTGGCCAACAAGGACGCCCTCGTGCTCTGGGAGGCGCAGTTCGGGGACTTCGTGAACGGGGCCCAGGTCGTGGTGGACCAGTTCGTCTCGGCGGCGGAGGACAAGTGGGGGCAGACCAGCGGCCTCGTGGTCCTCCTCCCCCACGGGTTCGAGGGCCAGGGGCCGGAGCACTCCAGCGCCCGCCTCGAGCGGTTCCTCCAGCTGGCCGCCCAGGACAACATGGTGGTGGCCGTCCCCTCCACCCCGGCCCAGTACTTCCACCTCCTCCGCCGCCAGGCCCTCCGGGAGATCCGCAAGCCCCTGGTGGTCATGACCCCCAAGTCGCTGCTCCGCCTCCCCGCGGCCCGGAGCTCGGCCGCCGAGCTCACGGGAGGAAGCTTCCTGCCCGTGCTGCCCGACCCGGCCGGCCCCGATCCCGGGAGCGTGCGGCGGGTGATCCTGTGCCAGGGGAAGGTCTTCCACGACCTGGCCGCCCGGAGGGAGGAGGCCGGTGTGAAGGGGGTCGCCCTGGTCAGGGTGGAGGAGCCCTACCCGTTCCCCGTCCGGGCCCTCCGCGAGCAGCTCGACCGCTACCCGAAGGACGCCGAGACGTGGTGGGTCCAGGAGGAGCCGGAGAACATGGGGGCCTGGCGGTACATGGGGTTCGAGGCCTGGCGGCAGATGAAGCTCGCGCTCGTGGCGGTGTCCCGGCCCGAGAGCGCCAGCCCGGCCACGGGCAGCCTGACCGTCCACCGCCAGGAGCAGGACAAGCTCCTGGACCGCGCCTTCGCGGGGTAGCCCCGCCAACTCCTCCACCGGACTGGTGATCCGGTCGCGGGAGGAGTACGAATCGAGCGTCGAGCGCTGGATGGAGGGGAGCGGTGGACGGGTTCGACCTCGACAGGTACCTTCGCGCGTCGAAGCGCGTGGACCTGTCCGGTGTGGCGTGGGACCGGATAGGGGAGCACCCGCTCCCTGAGGGCGAGGCCCGGTGCCTCGCCTACATGATGGACATCGAGTCCCACACCGCGATCTTCCTCCGGGACCTGCTGGGGACCCGGGCCGCCTTCGAGCCCGACGTCACGGCGTTCCTGTCGTGCTGGGTCTACGAGGAGCTGTGGCACGGGGAGGCCTTCAGCCGGTTCCTCGGTGAGGCGGGGTATCGCCTGGCTCCCGACGGCGAGGCCACCGGGCTCGACGCCCCCTACCCGTCGCGGGTCGGGCGCAACGCCTGGATCCGGCGGCGGATCGCCGGCCGCGGCTACCTGTCTCACGTCGCCACCCTGCTCGGGTCGGCCCTGTACCGGGACTTCGTGGCCCTGCACATGACCTGGGGGGCGCTGAACGAGCTCTCCACCCTCTCCGCCTACCACCTCCTCATCGCGAGGACGGAGCACCCGGTGCTGGTGGACGTGCTCACCCGGATCGTCAAGGACGAGCGCCGGCACTTCGCGTTCTACCGGGCCCAGGCTCGGATGCGCCTGGCCTCGAGCCCCCGGACCCGGCGGATGGTCCGGTGGGGGATGGCCAACCTGTGGTCGGTGGTGGGAACGGGGGTCAGGCCCCAGCCGGAGACCGACCACCTGGTGGCCTACCTGTTCGGCGGGCCCGAGGGCCTGGAGGCCGCCCGGGGCATGGACGCGATGCTCGACGAGCTCCCGGGCCTGGCCGGGCTCCACCTGGCCGTGAGGGCCAGGGGCGAGGCGCTCCGCCGCCACCGGCCCGCCGGCTCCTCGCGGGTGGTCCGGCGCCGGCCCGCGGCGGCCGGCCCCGTCCGCCTGCACGCGGTCTGAGGGATCGCCCGGGGGTCGCCATGGAGCAACCCCGGGGATGCCTCTCAAGTCGCCCGCCGTGCCCGTCGATACCTCGGAGCGGGTAGCCGCGAGGCCCGCTCCGGTTCCCCTGGGATCGACGAGCGGGCCGGGAGAGGTCGAGGAGCGGTCGTGGAACGGATGGACGGATCCTGGGAGGGCCTCCGTCGCGAGGCTCGGATGGCCGGGCTCACGCGGCGCCGGCCCTCGCTGGAGGCCCTCCGCCGGCGGCGCCGGGAGCTCCGCGTCCTGGCGGTCGTCCTCCTGGCGGCCACCACCGCGACGCTCGCGATCCTGGAGCTCTCGCCGTGGGTCTCCGAGCTGGTGCCGCCCACCGTCGTGCGGATCGGCTCCGTGCTCCTGGCCCTGGGCTTCGCGGCCTACGTCGTGGAGAAGGAGGTCCATCTCCGCCGGCTCCGGGGGTTCCTCGAGGAGGAGCGAGCCGTGAACCTGGCCCTGTCCACGCGGGTCCGGGAGCTCAACCACCTGGTCGCGGTGAGCAGGGCCATCAACTCGGCGCGGAAGATGCAGGACGTCCTGGAGACGATCCTGTCGAGCGCCGTGGACCTCCTGGAGGCCTCGGGCGGGGCCGTGATGCTGCTGGACCCCGGCGCCGAGCTCCGCATCGAGGCGGTGGTCGGCGACGTCGGGGACGACCCGGCCGGCCCCGACGCCCTGGGCGCCAGGGAGGCGGTGAGCCGCCGGGAGACGGTGCTGTCCGGGATGGCGAGCGGCGGGACCCGGCGGAGCTTCCTGTTCGCCCCGCTGGAGAACCGGGAGCAGGTCCTGGGCGTGCTGGCCATCGCCTCGCGCTCCGAACGGCCCTTCACCGAGTACGAGCGCCGGGTCCTGTCCCTGTTCGCCGACCAGACGGCCGTGTGGGTGGCGAACGCCCGGCTGCACGAGGTGCTGACCCGCTCGGTGCTCGGGGGGGGAGCGGTCTCCTAGG
>JACQTL010000327.1 GCA_016210805.1 Actinomycetota bacterium
CGGGCCGGCTCCGTGGTGAGGGGCGCGGTGACCCGCTCGTACGTCTCGGCGACGAGGTCGTACGAGCGCCAGTCGGTCGTCGTCCCCGAGGCCCCGGGGACGATCCGGTTTGCGCCGGCCTCGGACCCCCGGCGTACCATGGTTCCCCGAGCCCTGCGAGGACGGTCTTGGACAAGCCCAGGCACGGTGGACACCTTATCGCGCAGGCCCTGAAGAACGAGGGGGTCCGCTACCTGTTCACGCTCTCCGGCGGGCACATCGCCCCGATCTACGACGGCTGCGTGGACGTCGGGATCGAGGTCCTGGACTTCCGCCACGAGCAGGCCGCCGCCCACGCGGCCGACGGGTGGGCCCGGGTGACCCTCGGCCTGGGAGCCGTCGCCGTGACCGCCGGGCCCGGGGTCACCGACGCCGTGACCGGCATCGCCAACGCGTTCTACGCGGACTCGCCGGTGATCGTGCTCTCCGGCAAGAACCCGATCTTCGAGTTCGAGATGGGGTCGCTCCAGGAGATGGACCAGGTGACCCTGGTCCGGTCCATCACGAAGTGGGCCAGGTCCTGCTACGACGCCCGCCGGCTGGGCGACTACGCGACGACGGCGATCCGCCACGCCAGGTCGGGCCGCCAGGGACCGGTGTTCCTCGACGTCCCCCTGGACGTGCAGTTCAACGCGTGGCCCCCGGGCGTCGAGGTGCCGGAGGGCTACCGGACCGAGGCCCGGGCCCAGGGGGACCCCGACCTCGTGAGGCGGGCGGCCCGGCTCCTCGGGGAGGCCGACCACCCGATCGTCTTCGCGGGCTCCGGGGTCCGGTGGTCCGGGGCCCACGAGGCCCTGGCCGCCCTGGCCGAGGCGTTCAGGGCTCCCGTGTTCCTGAACTCCCTGGCCCGGGGATGCCTCCCCCCCGACCACCCCTACTTCTTCTCGGCGGCCCGGAAGTACGCCCTGGGCAAGTGCGACGTGATGCTCGCCCTCGGGGTGGACTGGGACTTCCGCCTGGGGTTCGGGACCCGGAACTTCGCCCCGGGGGTCCGGGTGGTCCAGGTGGACGTGGACGGGGTGCACATCGGCCGGAACCGCCCGGTCGAGGTGGGCATCGTGGGCGACCCCGGGATGGTGATCGAGCAGCTACTGGCGGAGGGAGTGGGAAGGGCGAAGGAGCCCGACTGGACGGCCGAGGTCCGGGCCGAGGAGCGGCGGCACGAGGCCGAGGCCGAGGAGGGCATGAACGCCGACTCGGTGCCCGTCCACCCCCGGAGGTTCGCCCGGGAGATCCGCGACTTCCTGGATCCCGACGCCATCGTGGTGGGCGACGGCGGCGACATCGTGGGCATCAGCGCCTCGATCGTGCAGGCCCGGGAGCCCGGGCACTGGCTCGACCCCGGGCCGTTCGGCTGTCTGGGGGTCGGGCCCTCCTTCGCCATCGCCGCCAAGCTGGCCAAGCCTGACAAGCAGGTGCTGGTGATCTACGGCGACGGGTCGTTCGGGCTGAACGCGATGGAGTACGACACGGCGATCCGCAAGGGGATCCCGTTCGTGGGCATCATCGGGAACGACGGCGCGTGGGGCCAGATCAAGGTGGCCCAGGAGACGCTCTACGGGCCGGGGAACGCGCCGGCCGCCGACCTGGGCGACGTGCCCTACGAGAGGATGGTCGAGGGGCTGGGCGGCTACGGCGAGCGGGTCGAGGACCCGGCCGACATCGGCCCGGCCCTCGGGCGGGCGTTCGACTCCGGCGTGCCGGCCTGCATCAACGTGCCGGTCGACGCCCGGCTGATGCAGCGGTCCTCCTACCTGGGCTGACCGCGGCCGTCACCTCCCTCCTCGCGCCGACGCGGTCTCCAGGAAGGGTCCCCGGGGGACCACGACCCGTCCGTGGCGGCCCGTGGCCACCTCGCCGGCGGGGTCGCTCACCGAGAACTCGAAGGTCAGCCGGCTTCCCTCCACCTCCACCAGCCTGGCCGTGGCCCTGACCCGGGCTCCCCGGGGGGTGGGGGCCAGGTGCGTGAGCTCCACCCAGGAGCCCACCGAGGTCCGGTCCGGGCCCAGGCGGCCCTCCAGGGCCCGGACGGCCGCCCGCTCCGCCAGGGCCAGGACGGCCGGCGTCCCCAGCACGTCGACGTCCCCGGAACCCAGGGCCGGGGCGGTGAGCTCCTCGGTGACCTCGGTCTCCGCCGTCCCCTCGAGGCCCGGTCGGGGCGCGTCCGTCATCGCTTCGTCACCTCGCACGGTCGGTAGGCTGTCCGGCGGAGGATGCCATGAACGCGGAGCTGGGTTGAGCGGGCCGGCCGGGACCCTGGCCCTGGTGCTGGCCGAGACGGCGGTCGGCGGGACGGCCCTCCTCTACCTGACCCCCCTGTGGAGCGAGGTGAAGAGGGGGTTCTTCAAGGTCACCGGGACGACGCTCCTGCTGCTCGGGGTGGCCACCTGGGGGTCCGTGGCCGCCTCCACCGGCGGGGAGGGCCCCGGGCGCGTGGCCCTCCTCCTGTCGGCGGCGTTCTCCGCGACGACGCTCGCGTGGCTGGTCCTCCTGTTCGCCCGGGCGCCCACGGCGGCCAGGGTGGTGGGCGTCGCCTCCGTGCCGCTCGGCGTCTTCTTGCTCGTGGCCCTGGCCGGAGCGGGGGAGCCCTCGTTCACCGTGTCCCTGCTCCAGCTCCTGGCCGGCGCGGCGTTCCTGGGAGCGGTGTGGGACGGGCTCCTGCTCGGGCACTGGTACCTGACCGACCGGGGGCTCACCAGGGCGCCGATCAACCGGTTCACGACGTTCCTCATGGTGGGGGTCGCTCTGGAGGCCGCCGCGGTCCTCCTCGGCGGGTTCGAGCCCACGGGGGGGTCGGCCTCGTTCAACCCGCTCCTCACTGCGGCTGGCTTGGCCACCTGGATCGCGCTGGGCATGGTGGCCGCCACCGCCCTGATCGCGGTGATGATCCGGCTCACCCTCCGGGGCCCCCGGTCCTCGGCCGTCCAGGCCGCCACGGGGTTCTTCTATCTCGCGGTGATCACCGGGTTCACCGGAGAGCTGGCGGCCAAGGTCCGCTTCCTCCCCTGAGCCCATGGCCCTCGCGGTGGCGGCGATCGGGTTCCTGGCCGCCGTGGCCTCGTGGCGCCTGGTGGCCTCGGGCCGGGCGAACGTCTGGGTGGCCTTGGGCGCGGTCATGGGCGCGGCCGGGGTCGCCGCGCTCCTCACCGGGTGGGTTGAGCTCTCGCCGGCGGTTGGCCCCCCCGTCGCCGCGGCGGGCGGCCTGGGCAGCGGGGTGGCCCTGTGGGCCGCCACGGTGGCGTTCGTGGCCGTGGCCTCCCGGTGGGAGCCGTTCCGTCGGCACGCCGAAGGCATCTACGCGCAGCGGGGAGACCTGTCGCTGGCCGCGGCCCTGGCCCTCGCCGTGGGCCTCGTGGTCACCGGTGAGGAGCTGTTCTGGCGGGGGCTGGTCCAGTCGCGCCTCGCGGACCTGCCGGCGCTCGGCCGAACGGGCGGCGCCCTGGCGGCCTGGGCCGGCTACGTCGCGGTGAACGCGGCGAGCGGGAGCCTGGTCCTCCTGGCCGGCGGCGTCGTGGCCGGGGCGGTGTGGGGCGGTCTGGCCCTGTGGACGGGGGGCGTCCTGGCCCCGTTGCTCAGCCACGCGGCCTGGACGGCGCTGATGGTCGTCGTGCCGCCGCCGGCGGCCGGCCGGCGGCCGGGTCCGGGGAGGAGGGCCCCGTGATCCGCCCCCTCCCGGACTCCGTGCGCGACGTGCTCGATCGGGGGGCGCTCCTCCACCTGGCCTCCAGGACGTCCCGGGGGCCGCACGTGACCCCGGTCGTCCACGCCGTCCACGGGGACCGGCTCTGGGTGACCACGGCCCGCAGCTCGGTGAAGGCCCGAGCCTGGAAGCGGGACCCCGTCGTCGGCGGCCTGGTCAGGGCGGGGACCCTGGCCGTCTCCGTCACGGGAACCGTCAGGACGCACGACCTCCTGGACCCGGGGACGTGGGGGGCCTCGGTCCTTCACGCCCCGTCGATCGGCCTGGCGGCCGCCCGGTTCACCCTCCGCAACGCCCGCTTCTTCGCGGGCTACGCGGTGGACGCCCGGCACGTCCCGCTGGCCTGGACCCCTCCCGGGCGGGTGTTCGCGGCGATCGACGTGGAGCGGGTGGCCCTCATCGACCTGCGGGTCGGACGGGTGGTCCGGACGTGGGGCGTCCCCGATCCCCCCGGCGACCTCTTCCCGGGCACGCCGAGGTCGTTCGGGAGGCGCCGGGGATGGGATCCCCTGCCGGCACTCCCCGTCGACGTCACCTCCCGGATCGGGCGCTCGGGCCGGGCCGTGCTCGGGATCGAGGGTCCGGGCGGGCCGGTCGTCCTCCCGGCGGGGTGGGCGGCCGGTGCCGGGGACGGGATCGTGGCGGCCCTGCCGGAGGAGGTCCTGTCGCTGGCCGGGCTCCCCGGGTCCTCCGCCCGGGCCGCCCTCGTCGTGGACCGGGCCTCGGCCTGGAGGGCCAGGGCCATGACCGGCGTGCTCCTCGTCGGGCGGGGCGACGTGGTGATCCCCACGCGGCTGGAGCGGGGACGGGCCGCCGCGGACCGGGCCGTGGCCGCGACCGGCCAGGCCGCCTCGGGGGCGGCCGTGGTCCGGATCCGGGCGGAGCGGGCCGTGTGGTGGAGGGGCTGGTCGAGCGGTACGGTGACCGCCCCATGACGCGCGTGTCCACCACCGTCGAGGTCGAGGCGCCGCTGGAGCGGGTCTGGGAGGTCGTCTCGGATCCCCGGAACCTCCCCCGGTGGGACAGGCACATCACGGCCGTGGAGGGGGTCCCCGACTCCGGCCTGGAGGAGGGGACCACCTACGAGACCGAGCTCCGGTTCATGGGGCTGCACAGCCATGTGCATGCGGAGGTCGAGGAGCTGGACCCGCCCTCGTACGCGAGGATCCGGCTCTCCGGGCTGCTGGAGGCCGAGGTCATCACCCGGCTCGCCGCGCTCGACGGGGGCCGCACCAGGCTGGAGCAGGTGGTCGACTTCGAGTTCCGGGGCGGGACGCTGGCCCGGATGGCCTCCCGGGGGCTCCGGCTGACCGGGGGCCCGGCCATAGCGCTCCGCCGGGGCGTGGCCGCCCAGAAGCGGCAGGCCGAGGAGGGCTGACGCGGGGGGCTTCGCCCCCTGCCGCCCCCGGGGGGGCCGAGCTCAGCGACGGCGGTCCTCGTCCTCCCGGTGGAAACGGAACTGCCGGCCGGGCCGCCCGATCACGAACCCCACGATCCCACCGACGATGGCGCACGCGAGCATCACCCAGATCAGCGGCACGGCGCTCTCGACGAACACGAAGTCGACGTTGGCCTTCTCCGAGTTCCCGATCACGAAGACGGCGAACACGACCACGAAGAAGAGCGCGACGGACAGCTTCACGACCCGGGCCTGACGCGAGCGCCGGAGGCGCTGGAGGTGCTCCCGGTCGAGGCGGGTGGCCTCGTCCTCCTCGACCTCCCGGTCGCCCTGGCGCTGCTCCTCCTCCGGTCGCATCCCGCCTCCCTTGGGTCCGGCTGCCCGTAATCCTGACACCTGTGGCGTTGCGCTCGCCACACCGCCTCCGGTTGGATACCCGCCGTGGCCCCTTCCCGCACCCTCCGTGCCCTGGCGGCCTCGGGGGCCGCCCTGGGCATCGAGATGCTCTCCTCCACCGGGCCGGGCAAGCGCCTGGACGGCTCGGTCTTCGGAGCGGTCAACCGGCACCGATCGGCCCACGTGGACCGGTTCTTCGGGGCGGTGACCGAGCTCGGGTCGCTGTACGCGGCCGTCTCGGCCACGGCGGCGCTGGTGGCGGCGAGGCGGGAGCGTGCGGCCCTCCGGGCCCTCGGGTCCGCGCTCTCGATGTGGGGGCTGGGGCAGGCGCTGAAGAAGCTGGTGTTCCGGGCCCGGCCCTACGAGGCCGACCCGGAGCTCCCGGGGCTCCGCCTCCTGATCGCCCGTCCCCGGGGGACGTCCTGGCCGAGCAGCCATCCGGCCGTGGCGCTGGCCTTCGTGGCCACCGCCTGGGAGGAGCTGGGGCTCCCCAGGTCCCACCGGGCCGTCCTCGCCGCGCTGGCCGGCACCGTCGCCCTGTCCCGGGTGGCCCTCGGCGTGCACTACCCGTCGGACGTGGTCGGCGGGCTCCTCCTCGGCCGGGCCGTCTCCCTGGCCGCCTCGGGCCGGTGATCCGCCGGAGGAGCTGGCCCGGTCCCCGGGCCCCGGGGCCGCTAGAGTAGGGCGCCGTGACTGCCATCCTCGCCTCGGTGGGCTGGCCCGTGCTGGACCGGATCCGGTTCGGCGACTTCGGCATCTCTCCCCACGGGATCGGCATCGCCGTCGGCTTCCTCCTGGGGTCCTGGTGGGTGCTCCGGGAGGGGCCCAAGCGGGGGGTCTCCGAGCAGCACCTGTCCACCATGCTGTTCTGGGCCCTGATCGGGGCGGTGGTCGGCTCCCGGTTCTTCTACGTGGTGGGCCACTTCTCGGAGTTCGACTCGTTCGTGGACATGCTGGCCCTGTGGAGGGGCGGGCTCTCCCTGATCGGTGGCATCGCCGGGGCCATCCTGTTCGCCCTCCCGCTGATGAAGCGGTACGGGTACCGGTTCCTCCAGGTCATGGACAGCGCCTTCCTGGGCTTCCCGTTCGGGATCGCCGTCGGCCGGATCGGGGACCTGGCGATCGGCGACCACCTGGGCAAGCCGACCGGCTGGCTCCTGGCCTGGACCTACGAGGGCGGTCAGCTCGCGCCGCCCTACGCGTGCGTCCCGCTGGAGGACCCGGCGCTGTGCACCGCGACGCTGCAGGGGGGCGTGCACATGGAGGTCACCCGGGAGTCGGCCAGGATGTTCAGCGCGTCCGGGGGCCTGCTCCAGGAGGGCATCGGCGTGCACCAGACGGCCATGTACGACCTCATCTCGTCGGCGATCCTGTTCGCCGTGCTCCTGTGGTTCGGGCGCAAGGTCCGCCGGGAGGGCGTGCCGATCATGTTCTTCGCGATCTGGTACGGCGTGATGAGGGTGGTCACCGACTTCCTCCGGGTGGACAAGCGCTTCTTCGGGCTGACCGGGAGCCAGTGGACCACGGGCACGGTGGCCCTCCTCTCGGTGGCCGTGCTCGTGTGGTGGGCCCTGCGCCCGAAGCCGGCGCCGGTCGCCGTCCAGCCCCAGCCCGAGTCCCAGCCCGAGCCCGAGGCCCCCAGCACGCGGTTCGTCCCGCCCCCGGAGCCGGGGGAGCGGCCCACCGTGGGCGAGGACGGCTAGAGGCCGGGCTCCTACCTGGCCTCCTCGAGGCCGAGCGACCGCCCCACCATGCGCCGGGTCGCGGCGGCTAGCTCCCGGGCTCCGTGGCGGAGGGCCTCCCCGGCCGGACCGTCCGGGTCGGAGACCACGATGGGCTTGCCCTCGTCCCCGCCCTCCCGGAGCGCGGGGACCAGCGGGACCTGGGCCAGGAGGGGCACCCCCAGGGTCTCGGCGGCCAGGCGGCCCCCGCCCTCCCCGAAGATCGGCTCCTCGGCTCCGCAGTGCGGGCACACGTAGGAAGACATGTTCTCGATCACCCCGACGGCCTCCATGCGGGTCTGCGCGGCCATCTTCCCGGCCCGCTCGGCCACCTTGCGGGCGGCCTCCTGGGGCGTCGTGACCACGAGCATCTTGGCTCCGGGCATGAACGAGGCCAGCGAGATCGACACGTCTCCGGTCCCGGGCGGCAGGTCGCAGAGCAGGAAGTCGAGGTCTCCCCAGTACACGTCGCCCAGGAACTGCTGGACGGCCTTGTGGAGCATGGGGCCCCGCCATATCACCGGGGTCTCCTCGGTCACGAAGAACCCCATGGACACGACCTTCACGCCGTGCGCTTGCATCGGCAGGATCATGTCGTCGAGGGCCCGGGGCTGCCCGGACAGCCCCATCATCCGGGGGACGGAGAACCCCCACACGTCCACGTCCACCACGCCGACCCGGTATCCGTCGGCGGCGAGGGAGCAGGCCAGGTTCACCGTCACGCTCGACTTGCCGACCCCGCCCTTCCCCGAGGCCACGGCCACCACCGTCGTCGTCCCGTCGGTGAAGTACGTGGGGTTGGGCGAGGCGGCGGCCCCCGGGCCCCGGAGCCTGGCAGTGAGGAGCCCGCGGTCCTCGCCGGTCATCTCTCCGAAGGCCACGTCCACCCGCCGCACGCCCTCCAGGGGCCGGACGGCCTCGCCGATCTCGGCGGCCAGGCGGTCGCGGGTCGGGACGTCGGCCACGGGGAGGACGACGTACACGCGGACGTCCCCGCCCTCGACCTCGACCCCCCGGACCATGCCCAGGTCCTCGATCGAGGTGCCGATCGTGGGCTCCGCCACCGCCCGGAGGGCGGCGTGGACCTGCTCTTCCGTGACCATGCGACCCCTTCCCGGCCCGGCCGGGGATTATCCTGATTCGGACCGTGTTTACCTTGCTAATGCCTCATCCATGATACGGCCCGGCGGGGAGCCCCTGCATGGCTGATCCCAAGCGCCTCGGGGTCCACAAGGCCCTGGCCGACGACACGCGCTTCAGGCTGTACCGGTACCTGGGGCTCACCGGGCGCCCCGTCTCCGTGAG
>JACQTL010000335.1 GCA_016210805.1 Actinomycetota bacterium
CCTCGGCGGCGAGCTCGGCGGCCCGGCCGGCGGCCTCCAGCATGGTGGCCGCGGGGACGATCCTGGGGTGGGAGGCCTCCTCCAGGATCCGCCGCCCCTCTTCCGCGTTGGTCCCGTCCAGGCGAACGACGATGGGCACGTGGACCTCCACCCGGGAGAGGGCTTCCACGATCCCCCGGGCCACCAGCTCGCCCCTGGTGATCCCCCCGAAGATGTTCACCAGCACCGACCGAACGGCCGGGTCGGACAGGACCACCTCGAGCGACGTGGCCATCATGTCCGCGCTCGCGCCCCCACCCACGTCGAGGAAGTTGGCGGCCCGGCCCCCGGCCTGGGCCACGACGTCCAGCGTGGACATCACGAGGCCGGCGCCGTTCCCGATGATCCCCACCTCGCCGTCGAGCTTCACGTACTGGAGGCCCTTCTCCTTGGCCCTGGCCTCGGTGGGGTCGACGGGGAAGGTGCCGGCCAGGTCGGCCAGGTCGGGCTGGCGGAACAGGGCGTTGTCGTCGATCGTGACCTTGGAGTCCAGGGCCACGACGCGGCCGTCGGACAGCATGGCCAGGGGGTTCACCTCGACCAGCGTGGCGTCGGATGCCACGAGCAGCCCGTACAGCTTCCCCAGGAGGTCGGCCACGGGTCCCCGGGCCTCCTGGGGAAGGAGCCCGGTGAGCCACCGGCCCTGGTAACGCTTGAAGCCGATCAGCGGATCCACTTGGGTCCGCCGGATCGCCTCCGGGCGCTCCTCGGCCAGCTGCTCGATGTCCACGCCGCCCTCGGCGGTGACCATGGCCAGGAACCTCCCGGCTCCCCGGTCCAGGGTGATGGCCGCGTAGAACTCGGCGGCGATGTCCACGAGCTCCTCGCAGAGGACCCGCGTGACCGCCATGCCCTTGAAGCCCTCTTCGAGCATCCGGCCCGCCGCGGCCTCGGCCTCGTCGGGGGACCTCGCGATCACGATCCCCCCGCCCTTGCCCCGCCCGCCGATCTGGACCTGGACCTTGACCACGGCTCCCCCGCCGAGCTCCTCGGCGGCCGCCCGGGCCTCGGCCGGGGAGGTGGCCACGATGCCCCTGGGGATCGGGACGTCGCGGGCGGCGAAGAGCTCCTTGCCCTGGTGCTCGTACAGGTCCATCAGCCCGCCCGCTTCCCGGCGGACAGGCGCTCCCGGAGCCAGGCCACGATGTCGGTGGTCGGCGCGCCGGGGGTGAAGATCTTCTCGATGCCCCTCTCGGCCAGCGGCTGCACGTCCCCCTTGGGGATGATCCCGCCGCCGAACACGAACACGTCGTCGGCCCCGCGCTCCCTGAGGAGCTGCACGACCCGGGGGAACAGGGTCATGTGCGCACCGGAGTGGCAGGACAGCCCGACCGCGTCGGCGTCCTCCTGGATCGCCGCCTCGACGATCTGCTCGGGGGTCTGGTGCAGACCGGTGTAGATCACCTCGAACCCGGCATCCCGGAGGGCCCGGGCCACCACCTTCGCCCCCCGGTCGTGCCCGTCCAGGCCGGGCTTGGCCACCACGATCCGGTGCTTCTCGGCCATCGGCCGGGAGTGTATCCGAACGCGTCGGCCGCCCGCCCCGCGCTCCTATACTCGGGGCGATGGGCAAGCGCATCAGGTTCCGGCCGCCCGGGCTGAAGCCGACCACGAAGATCGGCAACCTCGGACCCTACCGGGGCCGGCTCGGCCTGGCCTGGGTGATCGCCCCCCTCGCCGTGGGCATCCTGATCCTGGCCGCGGGGGCCTGGCTGCTCCTTTTCTGACGCAGGGCCGGGGACCGCCCCGCCCGCCCCCGGCTCAGCCCGTGAACAGGACCTCGATGACCTGGTCGCGGGCGACGCGCTCCTCGATCGTCACGACGTTCCCGTCGACCAGCCAGTCGCGGGGGATGTCCTCGCGCGTGGTGGCGCCCTCGGGCAGGTGGAGGGTGAGCACGAGCTCGTCGGACACGATGCGGGGCTGGGCCTGGATCACCAGGCGGTAGGCCGGACCTCCCCGGACCTGGACGAGGGCATCGGGCACCGTGTACCGGAAGATCATCGAGGTGGCCTGGTTGGGGGGCGACCGCAGGGTGGCCGTGAAGACCCGCCGGCCCTGCTCGACGTGCTGCTGCACGTCGGGCTCGCTGCCCCGGCCCCGGGCGTCGTCGTAGAGCACGTCGACCAGCTCGGCCCCCTCGGGCACGTACAGGTTGACCATGGTCTTCTTGGTCGGGCCCCTGGGGCTCGCGATCGGGGGGGTGCGGTACTCCTCGCCCTCGGGGAGCTCCACGGTCAGCTCGACCTTGGTGGTCACCTCGAGCGAGCCGTCCTCCAGGATCGTCACGTCATGGTGGATCGTCTGGCGGGCGAAGAAGTCGAGGGCGTCGGTCTCCTGGTTGTCCTCGGCCAGGTACAGGTAGTCCCCGGGCTCGTCGCGGATCTCGCCCGTCCACCCGAGCTTCGAGGCCAGGGCCTGCTCGGCCGGGTCCTCCAGCCAGACCTGCACGTTCTTGCGGGCCAGCGAGTTCCCCAGCCCGACCACGGCCGACAGGAACGACTGGGCGTCCCTGGGGTTCCCCAGCCGGTCCCAGACCTCCTCGACCAGCGACGCGGCCATGGCCTTGCGCTCCCGCCCCGTGAGCTGGATGTGGGAGTCGATGTACGCGACCTCGGCGACGTTCCGGGTGGTGATGGCGTCGGGCCACTGGGGCACGGTGACGTTGCCGAACGCCTTCATCATCGAGGCGAGCCCCTGGGCGTCGATCTGGATCACCCCGTCGATGTCCTGGACCTGGAATCCCTGCTGCTCGGCCACCAGCTCGTACAGGGCCCCCATCACGCTCCCCGAGGACGGGAAGTGGGGCGACCAGTTCGCGTTGCCCAGACGCTTGCGCAGCTTCCCCTCGTGCAGGTACCAGTTGTCCTCGGGGACCGGGACGTCGTAGTCCACCTGGTCGTCCAGGATCCGGAACACCTGCTCGGCCTCGGTCACCTCGATCGCCCCGTCGTCGGCCTTCAGCACGGCGAAGGCCAGCGTGCTCCCCCCGGCTCCCCGGAGGTAGGACAGGTCGCCGAAGGCCACGAAGTAGTAGCGGGGCCGGTCGGCCCCCAGGAGGATGGGCAGGGCCCTCAGGCCCTCCAGGGCGTTCTCGCCCAGGATCCGAGCCTGGACCACGTCCTCCAGGATGTCGGCCTTGAGCTCGTCGACCTTGTCCACGAAGGGCGCCGTGGGCACCTCGTTGACGGCCGCCTCGGCGGCCCGGAGGTCCTCCAGGATCGCCTCCAGGCGGGGGACGTAGCTCGCGATCCGGTCGAGGTCGAAGGAACCGTCCGCGAAGATCGGCGTCTGGACCCCGGGCTCGGGGGTGGCGCCCTGGCCGCCCCCGTCGCCCTGGCCCGTCTCGGCGGTGGGGTCCTGGCCGACGCCAACCCCGAACTCCTCCCGGGCCTTCTCCCGGCACTCCTGCCGCTCCTTGCCGGAGAGCTTCTCGCACTCCTTCAGGGCGGCCTGCTCCTCGGCGCTCGGCCCCGGAGTGGCCTCCTCGCCCTCCTCCTCTGTGCCTGTCCCCTCATCCTCGGGAGCGGGTTCCTGCTGGTCGGCCGCGAGCGGGCCCCCGAGCAGCTCCTCGAGGAGGGCCTGGGCCTGGGTGGCCGCCCGGACCTCCGCCTCGGTGGCCTCCAGCAGCTCGCGGACCGCGACCACCGGCCGGTTCACGAAGGGCAGGAAGCCCACCACGCCGAGGGTCGGACGGGCGTCCTCGAACATGGCCCGGACCTCGGCCGTCTTGATGGCCGCCTGGGCGAACCGGTCGGTGTCGGGCAGCTCTCCCCTGACCAGCGCGTTCCGGGCCGCCGACAGCCCGTCGGCGGCCTCCCGGAGGCCGTCCACGGCCCTGATCGAGTAGACGTAGGCGTCGACGGTGGCCGCCCCCGTGGCCACGACCAGCCCGACCCCGCCTAGGATCAGGACCCTGCGGAGCCTGCGGCCCGGGCGGGCCTTCCTCCGGTACTTCTCCTGCCGGCGGAGGTTCTTCGCGTGCGGGTCGTAGCTGAACCGCCCGTCCAGGTCCTTGAACCGGCTCCGGCTGAACGTCCGCCGCAGCCGCCGGCGCATGCGGCGGAGCGGCCCCCTTCGGCGGCGCCTTCGGGAGCGGTGGCGGCCCTCGTCCCTGGTGGGAGGACGGCCGACGGGAGGGATCCCCGTGCCGGTGGACATCGGCCCAAAGTGTATCGGGAGACCCTCCCGGTTCGGGAGCACCCCCGGGATCTGCCCTCCCCCGCTCAGGCCTTCTTAAGGGGGGCGTAGGCGAGCATGAGGCGCTTCTCGCCGACCTCCTGGAAGGCCACGGTGGCCTCCGCGTCGCTCCCCGCGCCCGACACCGCCAGGACGACCCCCTCCCCCCACCGGTCGTGCAGGACGGTGTCGCCCGGGGACACGGGGGCGGGCTCCCGGGCCGCCGGGCCGCCCCGCAGCCGGTCGCGGCCCGAGCGGTGGAGCCGGACGAGGTCGGCGGGGATCTCCGACAGGAACCGGGAGGGCGGGTTGTACCCGGTGGTGCCGAACAGCGATCGGCTCCAGGCGTGGCAGAGGTACAGGCGCTCCCGGGCCCTGGTGATGCCCACGTAGGCCAGGCGCCGCTCCTCCTCGAGCTGGGCGGAGTCCCCCATCGACCGGTAGTGGGGGAAGATGCCGTCCTCCAGCCCCACGATGAACACCACCGGGAACTCGAGGCCCTTGGCGTTGTGGAGGGTCATGAGGGTCACCGTGGACTGCTCCTCGTCGTACTCGTCCTGCTCGGTGACCAGGGCCACCTGCTCCAGGAACTCGGCCAGCGAGCCGTCCTCGGCCCGCCGCTCGTACTCCACGGCCACGCCGACCAGCTCGCGGAGGTTCTCGATCCGTCCCTCCGCCTCGACGGTGCGCTCGGCCTCGAGCTCGCCCAGGTAGCCGGACGCCGTGAAGGCAGCCTCGACCATGCGAGAGGGCGACGCCCCGTCGGCGCGGAGCTCGGCCAGGCGGTCCATGACCTCCACGAACCCTGCGGTCGCCCCCCGGGCCCGGGAGGCCAGCACGTCTATCTCGTCCACCCGGCGGGCCGCCTCCAGGATCGGGATCCCCTCGTCCGCCGCGAACCCCTCGAGGGCCGCCACGGTGGCGTCGCCGATCCCCCTCCTCGGCGTGTTGATCACGCGCCGCGCCGACACGACATCCTGGGGGTTGACCAGCAGCGTGAGGTAGGCCAGCACGTCCTTGACCTCTCTCCGCGAGTAGAACCGGACGCCCACCACCACCCGGTACGGGATCCCCGCCCGCATGAACACGTCCTCCAGGACCCGGCTCTGGGCGTTGGTCCGGTAGAACACGGCCACGTCGCGGTACCGGTACCCCTCCGCCTCGACCAGGCGCTCGACCTCCTCGGCCACGAAGCCCGCCTCGACGTGCTCGTTCTCGGCCCGGAACCGGACGGCCAGCTCGCCCCCGGGGGCCTCCGTCCACAGGCTCTTCGGCTTGCGCTGGACGTTGTGCTCGATCAGGGCGTTGGCCACCCGCAGGATGTTCTCGGACGAGCGGTAGTTCTGCTCCATCAGGAACACCGCGGCGTCGGGGTGGTCGCGCTCGAAGTCCAGGAGGTTCTGGATCGTCGCCCCCCGCCACGAGTACACGCCTTGGTCGGCGTCCCCCACCACGCAGATGTTCCCGTGCTTCGCGGCAAGCTGGTTGACCAGGTGGTACTGGGCCCGGTTCGTGTCCTGGTACTCGTCGATCAGGATGTAGCGGAACCGCTCCTGGTAGTGCTCCAGGACCTCGGGGTGCTCCCGGAACAGCCGGACGGTCTCCGCGATGAGGTCGTCGAAGTCGAGCGCGCCGGCGGCCCGCTTGCGCTGCTCGTAGGCCACGTACACCTCGGCGATGGTCTTCTCGTAGAAGTTGGAGGCCGCCTGGGCGAACTCGGCCGGCCCGACCACGTGATCCTTGGCCCTCCCGATGGCCGCGGCCATGGCCCGGGGCGGGAACCGCTTGGGGTCCACGTTCACGTCCTTCAGAACGCTCGCGATGAGCCGCTCCGTGTCCCCCTCGTCGTAGATCGTGAAAGA
>JACQTL010000337.1 GCA_016210805.1 Actinomycetota bacterium
GCCCCAACCTCGTGCTGGTCGTGCTGGACACGGCCAGAGCGGACCAC
Source organism: Actinomycetota bacterium (assembly GCA_016210805.1). GTDB lineage: Bacteria > Actinomycetota > UBA4738 > UBA4738 > JACQTL01. Next base: position 48 of record JACQTL010000337.1, read on the forward strand.
GTTCGGGCCGGGCCCGCGTTCTCCGCGCTCTCCAGGGCCGGTCGCTCGTTCCGCCGGTCCGTGGCCCCGGCCCCCTGGACCCTCCCCACCCACGCCTCGATCCTGTCCGGGCTCCGGCCATCCGAGCACGGCATCACCGGCGCCGCGGTGATGGGCCCGCACGGCGCGCGGAGCCCCCGCTCGAGGGTCGAGGCGCTCGCCGACAGGTGGCTGTCCGAGGTCCTCCGCCGGGACGGGTACTCGACCTTCGCCGCGACGGCGAACCCGTGGTTCGGCGCCGCCGTGGGCCTGACCGTCGGGTTCGAGGAGGTCGTGGAGACCTGGCGGGAGGCCCGGCTCCCCAAGCTGTCCGACCCCCTGGGCCAGGCCGACCGGAGGCGGGGCCGGGCCGGCCGGTACGTCCACGCCGCCCGGGTGTACGGGCGCCGGGTGGCGGCCAGGGGGGACGGGGGAGGCCGGGCCGCGCTGGCCGCCTTCCGCCGGTACCTGGGGGGAGGGCGCCGGCCGTTCTTCGCCTTCTTCAACGTGATGGAGCCCCACGCCCCGTACGTGCCGCCCGGTCGCCACAACCCCTACGGGCCGGTGGGCAGGGCCACGGCGCTCCGGGTCCTCCGCCGGTGGCACACCGATCGGATGATCGCCTTCAGCCTGGGGATCGGGGACGCCGACCCGGCCGACCTCGAGGTCCTCCGGACCCTGTACGCGGGCGAGGTGGCGTACGCCGACGCCTGGCTGGGCCGCCTCCTCGACACCCTGGACGAGGCCGGTCTCCTGGGGGAGACCGTGGTGGCGGCGACCTCGGACCACGGGGAGAACCTCGGCGAGCACCACCGCCTGTCCCACATAGCCTCGATGCACGAGACGCTCCTGTCCGTGCCCCTGGCCCTGGCCGGGCCGGGGGTCCCGCCCGGTGAGGAGACCGGGGCCGTGTCGCTCTCCGCCCTGGCGGGGACCCTCCGAGGCCTGGCCGAGGGGCGGTGGGAGGACCCGGCCGCCGGTCCGGCCGTCGCCGAGTACGAGTCGGCCGCGTTCCAGGTCTCCGGGGCCCGGCGGGTGGAGGAGCGGTTCGGCCACGTGCCGGAGGAGTCCCTCCGCCTGCTCCGGACCCGGTGGACGGCCGTCTACGAGGGGCCGTTCAAGTACCTGGCCGGCTCGGACGGCTCGGCCTCGCTGCACGACCTCGACGCCGACCCGGCCGAGGAGCGCGACGTGGCCGCCTCCCACCCCGAGGTGGCCGCCCGGCTCCGGGCCGGGGTGGGCCCCTGGTCCGGCGAGGGCGCCGCCTCGGGAGAGCCGGGGCCCGAGGTCCTCGACGCCGAGATCACGGCCCACCTGGAGGGGCTGGGGTACCTCTAGGGAACGTCCCGGCCAGGACCTCCCGGTAGAGCTCGTCGTACTCCTCGGCCACCCGGTCGATGTGGAACCGCTCGCCGAACCGGCGAGCCCCGGCCCCCAGGGCGGCCCGCCGCCCCGGGTCCCCGACCAGCCCGGCTACGGCGTCGGCCATGGCCGGGAGGTCCCCGGGCGGCACGAGGAGCCCGGTCCGGCCGGGGACCAGCACGTCGCGAACCCCGCCCTGGTCGAAGCTCACCGCCGGGACCCCGGCCAGGAGGGCCTCCACGAGGACCCCCGGCGCCCCCTCGGTCGCGCTGGTCGAGACCAGGAGGTCGGCGGCGCCGATCAGCCGGGAGGCGTCGGCCCGCGTGCCGGCCAGCGTGACCAGGTCGGCGCCGGCCGCGGCTCGGACCCGCCCGGCCAGGGGACCGTCCCCCACCATCACCAGCCGGGCCCCGGGCGAGCGGGAGGACAGGAGCCCGGCCAGGGCCACCGCGGCCAGGGGGTCCTTCTCCGGGACCAGCCGTCCCACCCACAGCACCATGGCCGCCTCGTCGGTGAAGCCCAGCTCGCGGCGGAGGGCGGCTCGCTCGGCCGGGCCGAGCTCGGGCGGCGGGAAGCGCCCGTTGCGGATGGCCCGGACCCGCTCGGCGGGGACCCCGAACTCGTCCACCAGCTCCGCCCGGAGCGAATCGCTCACCGGGACGAAGGCGGCGGCCCGCCGGTACGCCCAGGCCAGCGAGCGGGCCCGCAGGGGGGTGCGCAGGCGGGGAGGCACCGCCGCCACGCGGACGTACACGATGGGCGCCAGCCGGTGGAGCCCGGCCAGGACGGCCACGCGCAGGGGGTCCCCCCCGTGGGCCACGATCAGGTGGGGGCGGAAGGAGCGGGCTCGCCGGCGGAGGCTCCACGCGGCTCGCAGGGCCTCGCCGCGTCCGGGAGCGACGCCGGGGAGCACCCGTCCGGCGGCTCCCTCGGGCGGCGTCCAGGCCTCCTCCCCCCGCGCGCCGACCAGGGGGAGGACGGCGACGTCGTAGCGGTCCCGGAGGGCCCAGGCCAGCTGCTGGGCGAAGGTCTCCGCCCCCCGGAGCTGGAACCGGGGGATCAGGTCGGCGACGCGCGGCCGGGCCGGACCGGGACCGGCCTCCCCGGTCAACGGGCGGTTCCCCGGGCCGCGGCGAAGGCCTCCGCGTAGGCGGGGAGGACGGCCTCCAGGCGGAACGGCCGGCAGGCCTCCCGGGCCGCCTCCCCCATGACCCGTCGCCGGTCGGGGTTCCGGAGGAGGTCCACCAGCACGACGGTGAGGGCCTCCAGGAAGCCCGGGGGGGCGAGCTCGCCGGTCTCCCCGTCTCGCACCACGGTGCCGACCTGCCCGGTGTCGAAGGCCACGGCCGGGATCCCGGCCAGGCCGGCCTGGACCAGCACTCCGAGCTGCCCGGGGCCGGCCGCCGTGGACAGCAGGACGTCGGAGGCCGAGAGGATCCGCTCGGCGTCGTCGCGGGACCCCAGGACGAGGGCCGACTCGCCGACCGCCGAGGCGGCCCGCTCTACGGCGTGGCGGAGGGGACCGTCGCCGCACATCGCCAGGTGGCAGGGGCCGAACCGGGCCTCGGCCAGCGCGAAGGCCTGGAGGGCCAGGCCGGGCCGCCGCCAGTCGGAGAGCCGCCCGATCCACGTCACCAGGGGGAGGTCCGGCTTGGCCCCGATCGCCGACCGGAGCGCCGCCCGCTCGACCTCGTCGAGGGGGGGTGGCTCCCGGCGGGCCGGGGGGATCGCGCGCACCCGCTCGAGCCCCGCGCCGAACGTGCCGCCCAGCTCCTGGCGGAGGTCCTCGTTCGTGGCGATGACCACCGCCGGCCGGCCCAGCAGCCTGACCAGCCACCTCTCCGACCGCTTCCCCAGCGAGTGCCCCGACTGGCGGTAGACCAGGGGGACCCGCCCCCGGGGGTCGGAGAGCTCCGCGTAGGCCAGGGCTTGGGCGCCGTGGGCCACGAGCAGGTCGGGCCGCAGGCGCCGGAGCCCCGCCCGGAGCCGGGCCACCGCGCCGACGTCCACGCCGCCGGTTCGCTGCACGCGCCCGGGCGGGCGGGCCCCGGGCACGACGTGGACCCGCCCGGCGGGTGCCGACTCCGCCGGCCCGAACAGGGGGAAGAGCAGGTTCCGGGAGCCGTCGACGGCGGGAAGGGCCTCGGCCAGCTGGGCGGCGAAGATCTCGGGACCCCGTCGCATCACCCGCGAGACGACGTGGAGGACCCGGGACCCGGTCGCGCTTCCCATCGGCCCGCAATCCTACGGCAGCCGCGACGTAGGTCGGGTCGGGGGACGTTCGGGCTGCGTACAATGGCTGCTCTCGAGAACCTCCCACCGACGACCCGATTCCGAGCGAGGACCGATGGAACTCAAGTTGAAGGCAGAGCTCCGCGAGGGGCACGGGAAGGGCCCGGCCCGCCGCCTGCGGGCCGACGGCAAGGTGCCGGCGACCGTGTACGGGCACGGGATGGAACCCCTGTCCGTGGCCGTTGACGCGCGCGACCTGTTCCACATCCTCCACACCGACGCGGGGAGCAACGTGTTGATCGACCTGGAGGTCGGCTCGGACAACCACCTCACCCTCCCCCGCGAGATCCAGCGCGACCACGTGAAGGGGCGGTTCGTGCACGTGGACTTCCTGGCCGTCCGCCGCGACGTGAAGATCACCGTGGACGTGCCCGTCCACCTGGTCGGCGAGTCGCCGGGCGTGAAGGAGGGCGGCGTGATCGAGCACCAGACCTGGGAGGTCCGGGCTCAGTGCCTGCCCGGCGACGTGCCGGAGGCCTTCGAGGCCGACATCTCGGGGCTCGCCATCGGGGACAGCGTTCGGGTGTCCGACCTCCGGGCGCCCGAGGGCGTAGAGATCCTCTCGAACCTCGACGACGTGATCGCGTCCGTGGTCGTCCCCGCGATCCTCAGGGTCGAGGAGGAGGTCGCCGAGGAGGAGCTGGCGGAGGCCGTCGAGGGCGCCGAGGCGGTGCTGGAGGCCGAGGGTGCCACCGAGGGGGAGGCCGCCGAGCACGAGGCCCCCCCCGGCACCGAGGCCGGCTCCGGGGAGTAGCCGGCCCCGCCCATGGCCTGGCTGGTGGCCGGCCTGGGCAACCCCGGGGAACGCTACGCCGGGACCCGCCACAACGTCGGGGCGATGACGGCCGGCGTCCTTTGCTCCCGGGCCGGAGAACGGTTCCGCAAGGTCCGCTTCGTCCCCGTGGAGTCGGCGGAGATCGCCGTGGACGGCGAGCGCGTCCTCCTGGCCCGGTCGCTCCAGTACATGAACGTGAGCGGGCCCGGCTACGCCTCGCTGGCCAGGCGGCGCGGCGTCCCGGCCGAGCGGGTGGTGGCCGTGCACGACGAGATCGACCTCCCCTTCGGGGCCCTCAAGCTGAAGTCGGGCGGCTCCACGGCCGGCCACCGGGGGCTCGACTCGCTGGCCGGGGCCCTGGGCACCCGCGGCTTCCCCAGGGTCCGGATCGGGGTGGGCCGCCCGCCCGGGCGGCAGGACGCGGCCGACCACGTCCTCCGCCGGTTCAACAGGTCCGAGCAGCCCGAGGTCGACCTGCTGGTCGAGGAGGCCGCCGACGCCGTCCTGGCCCTGATCCGGGAGGGCCTCCAGGCCGCCCAGGACCGCTTCAACCGCTCCGGCCGCCCCGCGCTACCCTGAGCCCGGCCGCGCCGGCGGCCGGGAGGGGGGTTACCGGGGGGTCGGCTCGGCGGGCTCGGCCTCGGTGACCGGGACCCAGGCCTCCACGGTGGTGCCGCGGCCCCGGACGGTCTCCACGGACAGCCGGCCTCCGACCACCTCGGCCCGCTCCCGCATCGCCGTCAGCCCGAGGTGCCCGGGCCGGCCCGGCGCCTCCCCCCACAGCTCCCTGGGGTCGAACCCCCCGCCGTCGTCGGTCACCCGGACCACTATCCCGGCGTCCCGTTCCTCCAGGGCCACCTCGACCCGCGAGGCCCCGGCGTGCTTGCGGACGTTGGTGACGGCCTCCTGCACGATCCGGTACAGGGTGGCCCGGATCTCGGCCGGGGGCTCGGTCACGATCCCGTCCACCAGGCGGTGCTCGATGCCACCCGGGATGTTGCCCTCCGACAGGAAGGCCCTGATCGCCGCGGCCAGCCCCTGCTGGTCCAGGGCGGGCGGGCGGAGCTCGAACATGAGGGTCCGCAGGCGCTCCACGGCCCGCCCGACCTCCTCCTCGAGCTCCTGGAGGGCCTCCTCTCCCTCGGGACCGGTGAACCGCCGAAGCGAGTAGAGCCGATACCCCAGGGCGGTGATCGTCTGGACGGAGTCGTCGTGGATGTCGACGGCGATCCGCCGGCGCTCCTCTTCCTGGGCCCGGACCAGGCGGGCCAGCAGCATGCGCCGCTCCTCCGCGGCCCGCCGGAGGAGGTGGACGCCCCGTTCGAGCTCCTGCTCGGCCAGCTTGCGCTCGGTGACGTCGCGCATCGAGCCCTGGTAGTAGAGGGTTCGCCCGTTCCGGTCCTTCACCGCGCGGGCGCTGTCCAGGACCCAGCGGATCGTCCCGTCCCTCCGGCGGAGGCGGGCCTCGAAGTCGATCACCACCCCGTCGCGCTCCATCTCCTCCCGCCACCGCCTCCGCTCCTCGGGGTCGAGGTACTGGTCCTCGGCCCGCCGCGCGTAGAGGTCCTCGGCCCGCTCGTAGCCCATGATCCGCAGGAGGGTCGGGTTGACCTCCAGGATCCGGCCGTCGGGGGTGGTCCTGTACAGGCCGACGGGGACGTCCTCCATCAGCCGGCGATAGCGCTCCTCCGCCTCGGCCAGCGCGTCCAGCGCCTCGTCGAGCTGCCGGTGGAGCTCCGCCGGGTCCTCGGGCTCGGGCTCGAGCTGCCTCGGAGGTCGTTCGGGGGACGGGTCGGTGGAGTCAATCATCGGTCCGATTATCGGCGACCGCCCCCCGGAACCGAACCCGATCCGAGCATCCCGCCACGACGTGACGGGGGACCTACCTCCAGCCGGCCGCCGAACGAGTTCGCCCGTTGAGGCCACGACTCGGTCCCCCGGTGGATCATCGAGCTCCTCACCGGCAAGGGCGCCCAGGTCCGGGACTCGGCCGGGGGACCCCGATGCCAGTGGTGCGGCGCCTCGTTCGCCCCCTACGGCGTGCCGAGGGCGTCGCCCGGCAGCCTCAAGGACGACCAAGAGGAGATCACCACCACCACGTTGGTGTGGTGCAGGACCTCGGCCGCCTCGTGGACCTCCTACCCCCCGGGCGCCGGAGAAGGCTGAAGCCACCTGGGAATCGTCGAGAGGGGTTCAAGTCCTCTCTCGTCCACAGCCAGAACACGTGTTCGACTTGATGTCAAGCTCATGCGGATTCGAGCTGGAAGTCCTTCCCGAGAAGTACTCAATGAACCGGCGAAGGCACCTTCTGGCCGGTTCTGAGACGGACGATGGTCAGGCCAGGGATGATCGCCTCGTATCGCGGTCCACGGAGGCGACGCTCGAACGAATCCAGGATCTCAAGGACCACTCCCGTCATGTGGTCGAGTGCTTCGGCTAGGACCACGCCCCGGCCGAGAGAGGGCTCCAGGCGCACGCTGCCTTGGGCAGCAACCCGGATGTTCTCCGCCGTGCCGTGAGACACGACGACGCGGACAATCTGCGTCCCATCGCGTACAGGCCGCTTCACCTTCATCAGTGGAAGCGAGCTCACGACCCTCGCGCCGCCCTCCGGGACGATCCGGAGATTGAGCGAGAGTGGCGCCATCACCGTGGTGAGGATCACCTCGTGCTTGTCGGTGTTCGACAAGCGTTGGAGCATTCGGATCCCGCTCGCCCGCCGGCCGCTCAGATAAGGCTGGTAGCGACGAATTAGGGCCACGTGCTGAGCATCGACCCCGGGCAGCCGACGAGCTAGTCCGGAATCGAAATTGGCGCGGCTGTGAGCCATCGGGAACTGTACCGCCCGCGGCTTCCTGGGCCGCGGATCCGACCCCCCACGAACCAGGACCCATACGAGGTGATCCAATGACACGCGCAGGTTGTTCACGATGTCCCCGACGCAGGCCCCCACGAAGGGGCCGAGGGTCGGGACGTTCGAGAATCGGAATAGCACGCCAGCGCGCTCCCCGTCCTGCCACTCGGAGCGACCTTCGATCTGGACGGGATGCCGGTCGGGGTCGAGTGTCTCCTCCAAGCGTTCCGCGAGTCTTGCGCGGTGCTCTCCGGCCTGCAGGAACTTCACCCAGGGCCCCCGCAGTGGGGACGTCTGGATGGCCGGATTGACCGGCAGGGAGATCATGAGGGCTCCCCCGAGCGCCGGTAGATTCCGACTCTCGACGACACCGGGAGCACGACGGTGGAGCGGCGCCCTGAGCAGGTCACGATTCGGCGCTCTCAACTGGCGGCGGGAGCCTGCGGAGCTTCTCCTCGAACCGATCGAGGATGGCCGCCACCATCGCGTCGATGCGCTCGAGGGCTTGGATGATGGGGAGGCCCCCACTGATAGCCAAGTACGGCCCCACGTCCCCGTCCGGGGTGGAGAACCCTGGCGCCACCTCGAACAGGTGGATGATGCGGTGCTTATCGACGTTCGATAGATCCCGCAGCAGCCCCAGGGGGTGGAGGGCGGGATCCGCGGATCGGTACGGCTGGACGCTCTCGATCATGTCCTGGTGCTGCTGGGCGACTCCGTCGAGATACCCACGCGCCTTCGCCTTCTCGAATGCCTCGGGCGTGTCCCTGATGACAAACTGGGTGCCCTCGGGCGCGTCGCCCCCGTCGCGCCCCATCAGAGCTAGCTGGAATACCAGGTGGTCGAGGGCCGACCGGTAGTTGTGGAGGGCGTCCCCGAGGACGAGGCTGAGGACCCCTGGCACCCTATGGTGGGCGACGCCGGCCGCTTCGAAGCCCTCGGGGAGGAGTTGCTCGGCCAGCTCAAGCAGGCGC
>JACQTL010000328.1 GCA_016210805.1 Actinomycetota bacterium
AGCTTGGCCAGCACGCGGTGCACGATCGTCGCCCCGACCTGCGACTTGATGTCGTCGCCCACGATGGGCAGGCCGGCAGCGGCGAACCTGCGCGCCCACTCGGGGTTCGAGGCGATGAACACCGGGATGCAGTTGACGAACCCGGCCCCGGCCTCGATGGCCGCCTGCGCGTAGAACTTCGTGGCCTCCTCGCTGCCCACGGGGAGGTAGGACACCACCACGTCGACGCCGGCCTCTCGGAACGTGGCCGCCACGTCGTCCACCGGGCGCTCGGACTCCTGGATCGTCTCGCGGTAGTAGCGGCCCAGGCCGTCGAGCGTTGCCCCCCGGATGACCTCGACGCCGGTCGGCGCCACGTCGGAGAACCTGATCGTGTTGTTCGGCTCGGTGAAGATGGCCTCGGCGACGTCCTTGCCGACCTTCTTCCCGTCCACGTCGACCGCGGCGGCCACCTCGATGTCCGAGACGTGGTACGGCCCCAGGTTGACGTGCATCAGCCCGGGCACGGACCGCCCCGTCTCGGCGTCCCGGTAGTACTCGAGCCCCTGGACGAGCGCCGAGGCGCAGTTGCCCACCCCCACGATGCCAAGGCGGATCTTCTTCATCTACGCACGCTCCTTCTGAACCACCGAACGGCGACGCGAGGCGGTCCGGCGGGGAGTGCGTCCCTCGCCGTTCTCCCGTACCTGGCGGCGCTCCGCCCGGATCAGATCGTCGAGCCACGCGATGTCGTGCTCGGTGGCGTCCTGCCCGTGCGTCATGAGCGAGAGCGTGTAGCTGTCGATCCGCTCACGAGCGTTCTTCAGCGAGGTCTTGATCGTCGACAGGCGCTCCTGGAGGAACGCGCGCCGGCGCTCGAGGAGCCGGATGCGGGTGTCCGGCTTCAGGTACTTGAAGAAGGCCAGGCGAACCCGGAACCGGTTGTCCTCCCAGGACTCCTGGCCGGCCTCGCCGAGCAGCTCCTCGAAGAGCTCCTCACCCTTCTCCGTGATGCGGTACACGTTCTTGCGCCGCCGGACGTCCTCCCTGGAGAACACCGGCTCGACGGCGCCCTGCTTCTCCAGGCGGCGGAGCGTCGGGTACAGGGAGCCGTAGCTCACCCTCCAGAAGCCGCCCAGGGTATCCTCCAGGCGCTTCGAGAGCTGGTACCCGTGCATCGACCGCTCCTTCAGCAGGCCGAGGATCGCTAGCTCGAGCATCTCCATCCTTACTCGTCGGTATCGTTCCGATATATCGTACGCATATATCGGCTCGATATATATACGGCGCGCGACGAACGGGTGTCAACCGGGCGGGGTCGGCCCGGCCGGGGGGCCGGGAGCGGCCGGCCCGGCCCCGGCCACCTCGGCCAGGCGGCGCTCGAGGAACCTCCGCTCGACCTCGTTCGCGGTGAGCTCGAGGGCACGGCGGTAGGCCCCGGCGGCCTCGGGGAACCGGCCCAGGCGCCGCAGCAGGTCGGCCCTGGCCGCGTGCAGCGGGTGGTAGGACTCGAGGGCCCCGCCCGCGGCCAGGCGGTCGATCATGGCCAGGCCCACGTCGGGCCCGGCGGCCATGGCCACCGCGGCGGCCCGGTTCAGCTCGACGACGGGGGAGGGGGCCAGCGAGACCAGCGCGGCGTAGTAGGCGGCGATCCGGCCCCAGTCCGTGTCCTCGGAGCGCTCGGACCGGGCGTGCTCCGCGGCGATCGCGGCCTGGAGGCCGTACGGGCCCCACCGGCCCCTCCGGCGGACCCGGTCCAGCAGCGCCAGGCCCTCTTCGATCTCGGGGCGGTCCCACCGCGACCGGTCCTGATCGTCGAGCAGCACCAAGTCGCCGCCGGAGCCCACCCTGGCCTCGCGCCGGGCGTCCGTGAGGAGCATCAGGGCAAGCAGCCCGTGGACCTCGGGCTCGTCCGGCATCAGGGCGGCCAGCACCCGCCCCAGGCGGATCGCCTCCGCGCACAGCTCCCGCCGGACCAGGGCATCGCCCGAGGTCGCCGAGTACCCCTCGTTGAAGATGAGGTACAAGACGGCGAGAACCGCGGAGAGCCGCTCCGGGAGCAGGTGGTCGGGCGGGACCCTGTAGGGGATCCCGGCGTCGCGGATCTTCCGCTTGGCCCTGACCAGCCGCTGGGCCATGGCCGGCTCGGCGACCAGGAAGGCCCGGGCGATCTCGCCGGTGGACAGGCCGCCCAGGGTCCGGAGCGTGAGGGCCACGCGGGCCTCGGGGGCCAGGGCGGGGTGGCAGCACGTGAAGACCAGGCGGAGGCGGTCGTCTGGGATCGTCGCGGCCTCCACCTCTCCCTCCTCCCCGTCGCCGCCCCGGCCGAGGGCCTCGAGCTCGGCGAGCTTCTCGCCGAGGCGCTTCTCCCGCCGGAGCCGGTCGATGGCCCGGTTCCGGGCGGTCAGGGTGATCCACGCGCCGGGGTTCGGCGGCACGCCGGTCCGAGGCCATCGCTCCAGGGCCACGGCGAAGGCGTCCTGGACGCACTCCTCGGCCAGGTCGAAGTCCCGGGTCACCCGGATGAGCGTCGCGACCGCCCGCCCCGACTCCTGGCGGAACAGGCGGTCGACGACGCTCCTCGGCTCCTCGCCCAGCGGTCCCGCCCCTTCTTGCTCGGCTTCCCCGAGGGAGCCTACGGCTGCTCGGGGAACTCCATGAGCGGCCTGATCTCGATCGAGCCCGTCTTCGCCGACGGGATCATCGAGGCGATCCTGGTGGCCTGGTCGAGGTCCGCGGCCTGCACCAGGTAGAACCCGCCGAGCTGCTCCTTGGTCTCGGCGAACGGCCCGTCCGTGGTCAGGACGTCGTCGCCGTTCACCCGGACGGTGGTGGCCGTCGCCGTGGGCTGAAGGGCCTCCCCGGCGATGTACCCGCCCCTGGCCTTCAGCTCCTCTGTGAACACGCCGTAGGCCTTCTGGAAGGCCTCCCCCTCCTCGGGGGTCATCTGGGCCAGCTTCCCCTCCTCGTCGTAGATGAGGAGCGCGTAGCGCATGGCGGTCTCCCTTCCGCTGGGTGGCGGCCCCTCCGGCCGCCTCTCACCGTATCTACGAACGCGGGGCCCCGGGATAGACAGCGTCCGGGGAAGAACCGGCTCAGGTCTCCACGCCGGGGATGTCCGGACCCGCCTCGGGAGCGGCGAGCGTCGGGGCCACCCGCCGCTCCGGGCCGACCAGCACGAGGCCGGCCGCCGACAGGCCGATCGCGCCGCAGGAGAGCCACAGGGCGATGGGGTTCCACCCGAACAGGGCGCCTCCCACCGACGGGGCGAGCACGAGCCCCAGGCCGAAGGTGAGGCTGTACGCGCCCTGGTACCGCCCCCGGAGGTGCGGCGGGGCGAGGTCGGCGACGTAGGCGTTCGACACGGGCGCGCTGACCATCTCGCCCACCGTCCACACGAACACGGTGGACGCCAGCGCGGGGAACGAGTGGGCCACCACGTTCAGGGCGAACCCGAGCCCCGTGAGCACGATCCCGAACGCGATCACCGGCCGGGCCGGGAACCGCCGGGTGACCGCCGTGAGGCCCAGCTCGAAGATCACGATGATCGCGCCGTTCATCGACACCAGCAGCCCGTAGGCCGCGTTCGACAGCCCACCCGCCCTGACGTGGAGCGGGAAGGTCGAGCCCGACTGGAAGAACACGAAGGACACCAGCACGTAGGCCAGGAGGAACCGGAGGAACGACCGGTCGGCGATCACGGCCCTGAACGCCTCGCCCCTCACCTCCTTCTCCCTGCGGCTCCGCTCCCCCTGGGGCAGGGCGAACAGCGCGATCGTCCCGAAGATCGCCGACGTGATGGCGTCCCCGGCGAAGATCAGGAAGAACGAGCGGTCGGCCAGGAACCCCGCGGTGGCCGGGCCGAACGCGAAGCCGGCGTTGATGGCCAGGCGGTAGGCGGCGAACGCGGTGAGCCGGCGCTCGGTGGGGACCAGGTCGGCCAGCAGGGCGGCGGATGCCGGCCGGTAGAGCGCGGCGGCCAGGCCGGCCACCGCGGTGAGCGCGACGAAGGCCCGCAGGCTCTCGGCCTGGGACAGCGCCATCACCGCCGCGGCCGCGCCGAACATCGACAGCGCTATCGTGTTCCGCCGCCCGATCCGGTCGGCCAGGTACCCGCCGACGGCCGCGGCGAAAAGCGAGCCGACCCCGTAGCCGCTCACCGCCAGGCCGGCCTGGACCGGGGAGTAACCCTTCCCCCGCAGGTACAGGACCAGGAACATGACCACGAAGCTCCCGAAGTGGTTCACGAAGGAGCCCGCGAACAGGAACCACGCCGGGGCGGGGAGGGCCCTGAGGTCGGCCCGGAGCGAGCGTCGGGGGGCGGCTCTCACCCGCCGACGCTACCGCGGGCCGGGCCGTAGCCCAGCACCGACGGGGGGACGGGGAGCGGGAGGTCGAGCGACGGGTCGGGCTCGGGCGCGAGGGCGACGAGCCGGAGCGGAAGGACCCCGGCCCACACGGGGAGGGCCATGTCCTTCGGGTCGTCCTTGGGCGGTCCGGTGCGGAGCTTGGCCGAGGCCTCCTCGACCGGGATCCGGACGACGAGGGTCTTCCGCGACTCCTCCGGGGAGGGCATCCTGGCCTCCAGCGACCGGCCCGCCGCGACGTGCTCCACGATGGCCCGGAAGGCGGCGTCCTTCTCGGCCGGGTCCTCCACGGGCGTCATCGTTCCGAGCACCATCACCGAGCGGTAGTTCATGGAGTGGTTGAACGCCGAGCGGGCCAGGACCAGCCCGTCGAGGATCGTGGCCGTGACGCAGGCCGGGACGCCGGCGCCGAGGGTTCGCAGGGCCCGGCTGGCCGGGGATCCGTGCAGGTAGAGGACGTCGCCGACCCGAGCGTGGATCGTGGGGACCACGTAGGGCTGGCCGCCCGGCCCCGCGAACCCGACGTGGCAGATCGGGGCCTCGTCGAGGATCGCGTCGATCACGGCGCGGTCGTGGGAGCCGCGCTCCGGGTGGCGCCGGAGCTCCGTGCGGGCCGTGGGCCCCGGGGGTTCCCCGGCCGGGGTGGCGTTCCATAGTTTTGTCATGGTACAGTCCGGATGTCGTGGCGGTACAAGATTATGGCATCCGGGGAACGTCGGCAAGGCGGATCGCCGAGAGCATCGAGGCGGCGATCCGGGAGGGCCGCGTCGCGCCCGGCGCCACCCTGCCGCCGGTCCGGGCGCTGGCCGCGGAGCTGGCGGTCAGCCCGGGGACGGTCTCATCGGCGTACGGCCGCCTGAAGGCCCGGGGCCTGGTGGCCGGCGAGGGGAGGCGGGGGACCAGGGTCACCCCCCGGCCCCCCATCCCCACCCGGGCGGGAGCCCCGGTGCCCGCCGGCGTGCGCGACCTGGCCTCCGGGAACCCCGCGCTCGGCCTCCTGCCCCGCCTGGAGGCCGCACTGGCCCGGGCCCGGCCCGAGCAGGCGCTCTACGGCGAGCCGGCCAACCTCCCCGAGCTGATCGAGCTGGCCGGCCGGCGGTTCGCCAGGGAGGGCATCCCGGCCGACGCGCTGGCCGTGGTCGGCGGGGCCATGGACGGGATCGAGCGCGTCCTCCAGGCCCACCTCCTCCCCGGAGACCGGGTCGTCGTGGAGGACCCCGGCTACCCGCCGGTGGTGGACCTGCTGCGCGCCCTGGGGCTGCACCCCGAGCCGGTCCCCGTGGACGACTTCGGACCGCGACCCGACGACTTCCGCCGGGCCCTAGAGGGCGGCGCCGTGGCCTGCATCGTGACCACCAGGGCCCAGAACCCGACGGGCGCCGCCCTGGACGAGCGGCGGGCCGGCGAGCTCTCCCTGATCCTGGACGCCCACCCCGAGGCGCTCGTGATCGAGGACGACCACGCCGGGGGGGTGGCCGGGGTCCCGGCCGCCTCGACCGCCCATCCCGAGCGCAGGCGCTGGGCCCTGATCCGCTCGGTGTCCAAGTCGCTCGGCCCGGACCTCAGGCTGGCCGTGATGGCCGGTGACCTGGCCACGATGGCCAGGGTCCAGGGCCGCCAGCACCTGGGCACGGGGTGGGTGAGCAAGGTCCTCCAGCGGCTGGTCGTGACCTTGTGGCGGGACGCGGAGACGGAGGCCCTGCTTCGCACGGCGGCCGAGACTTACTGGTCCCGCCGCCAGGCCCTGATCGAGGCCCTGGCCCGCCGGGGGGTCGAGGCGCACGGCCGGTCGGGGATGAACGTGTGGATCCCCGTGCCCGAGGAGCAGGAGGCCGTCCGGGGCCTGCTCGACGCGGGCTGGGCGGTCACCGCCGGCGAGCGGTACCGGATCCACACCCCGTCGGCGATCCGCGTGACGATCTCCACGCTCCGCCCCGACGAGGCCGACCGCTTCGCCGCCGACCTGGCCCGCATCCTCCGCCCCACCGGCGTAACCCGCTCGGCGTAGTCCCGCCAGGAC
>JACQTL010000329.1 GCA_016210805.1 Actinomycetota bacterium
CCGCAGGAGCTGATCGAGGCCGTGACCCGGGAGGTGCTCGCCGCCCTGCACGGGCCGCCTCATCCTCGCGACCAGCAGTGCCGGGACTGCACGGGAGCGTGCGCGGCGCACTGCTCGGACAAGGTGAGGGGCTTCGTGGGAGCGGCCGGCGCAGGGCGGATCAGCTACCGGGGGGACGGGGCCGACGTCCCCCGCGACCTGGCTCCGTTCATCGACCACACCCTGCTCAAGCCCGACGCCACCGCCGAGGAGATAGACCGGCTGTGCGCGGAGGCGAGGGAGTTCGGGTTCGCTGCGGTGTGCGTGAACCCGACCTGGGTGAAGCGATCCGCGCAGCACCTCCGGGGAACGCCGGTCCGGGTGGCCTCCGTGGTCGGTTTCCCGTTCGGGGCCAGCACGACCGAGGTGAAGGCCATGGAGGCTCGCCGGGCCATCCGCGACGGAGCGCGCGAGATCGACATGGTCATCAACATCGGGGCCCTGAAGTCCGGCGACCACCGCCTGGTCCTGGAGGACGTGCGCCGGGTCTCCGACGCGTGTCACGAGGCCGGGGCCCTGAACAAGGTGATCATCGAGGCGGCGCTCCTCACCGACGAGGAGAAGGTCCTGGCCTCGCACCTGGCCAAGCAGGGCAAGGCCGACTACGTGAAGACCTCCACCGGCTACGGGCCCCACGGGGCCACCGTGCAGGACGTCCTGCTCATGCGGGAGACCGTTGGGGAGGGGCTGGGGGTCAAGGCGGCCGGGGGGATCCGGACCGCCGAGGACGTCAGGGACATGATCGCCGCCGGGGCCACCCGGATCGGCGCGTCGGCCGGGGTCGAGATCGTGACGGGAGGAAAGGGTGGAGACCGAGACTGATCCCCTCTACGGAGCGAGGTGGTGCCGGTGAGCAACGGGACCGTGGAGCTCCGGGCGTACTGCTTCCTGGACTCGCTCCAGCCCCAGTACGCCGCGTTCCTGGGAACGGTGGCCCAGGGCTTCCTCCCCCTGGCCGGCGACGCCTCGCTGTACGTCGAGATATCGCCGGGGATCGAGATCAACCGGCTCACCGACATCGCCCTCAAGGCCACGAACGTGACCCCGGGGATGCAGATCATCGAGCGGTACTACGGGATGCTCGAGGTCCACTCGCCCGACCAGGCCGACACGAGGGCCGCCGGGCAGGCAATCCTGGACGCGATCGGGGCCAGGGAGGAGGACCGCATCAAGCCGCGCATCCTGGCCAGCCAGATCGTGCGGCGGATCACCGACCACCACGCCCAGCTGATCAACCGGACCCGGCACGGCGAGATGATCCTGGGCGGACAGACGCTGTACGTCCTGGAGTGCGAGCCGGCCGCGTACGCGGCGCTCGCCGCGAACGAGGCCGAGAAGGCCGCCGAGATCAACGTGCTGGAGGTCCGGTCCTTCGGGTCGAACGGCCGGATCTACCTGGGAGGGGAGGAGCGGGACATCGACGTCGGATGGCAGGCCGCGGTGGCGGCGATCGAGGGTCTTTCCGGCCGCGAGATGAAGGCCAACAGGTAGCGGCAGGCAGGAGGAGGAAGGAGCGGGAGATGGCAGACGCCCTGGGCATGATCGAGTGCCGGAGCTTCGCGGCCGTGGTCGAGGCGGCCGACGCGATGGTGAAGGCGGCCAAGGTCGAGCTCGTGAGCTACGAGGAGACCGGCGGCGGGTACGTGACCGCGGTGGTCCGCGGCGACGTGGCCGCGGTCAAGGCCGCGGTGCAGGCCGGCACGCAGAACGGGGAGAAGGTCGGCGAGATCATCGCCACCCACGTGATCGCGCGCCCGCACGTGAACATCGACCTGGTGCTGCCCCTCGGGCGCCGGGACCAGGCCCAGGGCGAGATGGGCCAGGCCTCGTAGACGGCGTGGGCCGGGTTCCCCCGGCCCACCCTTGAGAGGGGTGATCTAGCGGTGCTCCTGGGACGCGTGGCCGGCACGCTGGTGGCCAGCCGGAAGGAGGGCTCCATGGAGGGCCTGAAGCTCCTGGTCGTGCGCCACCTCGACGTGGAGAACGAGGAGTCGGGCGGCTTCGTGGTGGCCGCGGACGCCGTGGGGGCCGGGGTGGACGAGGTGGTCCTGGTGGCCACCGGGAGCTCCGCCCGGCAGACCGAGCGGACCCGCGACCGGCCCTGCGACGCCGTGGTCATGGCCATCGTCGACACGTGGGAGGTCGGCGGCGCGGAGAAGTACCACAAGTAGGGGTGAGCGATGGCGACGACGCTTTCCGAGAACGAGATCCGCGACATCATCGAGCGGGTCCGCACCAGGATCGGTGAGGCCGGGGAGCACCCCGGCCCGGCCCTCCGGGGCCAGGCCGGCCTCTCCGCCGCGGCGGAGGCCCAGCTCGGGGACGGCATCTACCCCACGATCGACGAGGCCGTGGCCGCGGCCGGGCGGGCCTTCGAGCGGTACCGGGCCACGGGCCTGGAGGGGCGCAAAGCGATCATCGCCGCCGTCCGGCGGTCGATGCTCGACAACGGCGAGCGCCTGGCCGAGATGGCCGCCGCGGAGACCGGCCTCGGCCGGGCCTCGGACAAGGTGATCAAGAACCGCCTGGTGACCCTCAGGACGCCGGGCCCCGAGGACCTCGAGCTCGAGGCCGAGACGGGCGACCAGGGCATGGTGGTCACCGAGTTCGCCCCGTTCGGGGTGGTCGCCTCGATCACCCCCACGACCAACCCCACCTCCACGATCATCAACAACTCGATCTCGATCCTGTCGGCCGGGAACGCGCTGGTGTTCAACGTCCATCCCAACGCCAAGCGGGTGTCGGCCGAGAACGTCCGGCTGATCGACCGGGCCATCGTGGAGGCCGGCGGCCCGCCCGACCTGGTCACCGCGGTGCCCGAGCCGACGATCGACAGCGCCAAGGAGCTGATGCATCACCCGGACGTCCGGCTGCTCCTGGTCACCGGGGGCCCGGCCGTGGTGCGGGAGGCGCTCAAGACCGACAAGCGGGCGGTGACCGCGGGGCCGGGGAACCCGCCGGCCGTCGTGGACCAGACCGCCGACATCGAGAAGGCCGCTCGGGACATCGTGCGGGGAGCCTCCTTCGACAACAACGTGATCTGCACCGACGAGAAGACGACGATCGTCGTGGACACGGTGGCCGACCGCCTGGTCCGGGCCATGGCCCAGAGCGGGGCCTACGTCCTCAAGGAGCACGAGCTTCGCCGGCTGGAGCGGGTGATCTTCACGGAGCTCGGGGCCCCCGGCAAGCCCGGCCACATCAACCCGGCGTGGATCGGCAAGGACGCCGGCGCGATCCTGGCCGAGGTCGGGATCCGGGTCGGTGATGACGTGCGCCTGGTCGTCGCCGACGTCCCCAACGAGCACAGCCTGGTGTGGACCGAGCAGATGATGCCGGTGATGCCGGTCACCCGGGTCCGTGACGTCGACCAGGCCATCGACCTCGCGGTGCGCTCGGAGCACGGCTTCCGGCACACGGCCTCGATCCACTCGACCAACGTGGACGCCATCACCCGGATGGGCCGGGCCATGAACTGCTCGATCTTCGTGGCCAACGGCCCCAACTTCGCGGGCCTGGGGGAGGGCGGCGAGGGGTTCACCTCGTTCTCGATCGCCTCGCCCACCGGGGACGGCATGACCCGGCCCCGGACGTTCTCGCGCGAGCGCCGGATCACCGTGGTCGGGGCGCTGAGGATCGTCTAGTGCAGCCGACCGTCGCCGTCCTGGAGTTCGACTCGATCGCCCGGGGCATCGAGGCCGGCGACGCGATGGTCAAGCGCGCGCCGCTCGAGGCGATCCGGGCGGGGACCGTGCACGCGGGCAAGTACGTCGTGCTGGTCGGGGGCCTGACCGCCGACGTGGAGGAGGCCGTGGCCGCCGGGCGCGAGGTGGGCGGCCCCTCGCTGGTCGGCCTGGTGTACCTCCCCGACGTGCACCCCGACGTGGTGGCCTCGATCGGCGGCGCCCGGCGCGATGGCGGGGAGGCCCTCGGGGTCATCGAGACGCTCACCGTGGCCGCGGCGATCGATGCCGCCGACGGGGGGGTGAAGGGCGCCCGGGTCGTCCTCCGGGACCTCCGGATGGCCGACGGCCTGGGGGGCAAGGGCTACGTCCTGTTCGGCGGGGAGGTGGCCGAGGTGGAGGCCGCGGTGGAGCACGGGGTGGGCCGGATCGCCGGCTCCGGCCAGGAGGTCGCCCACGTCGTGATCTCGCAGCTCCACGGCGAGATGGACGAGAACCTGGCCGCGGAGCCGCGGTGGCTCCCCCGGATCCGGGGAGCGGAGAAGCCGGACGCCGGTGGGCCCGTCACCGCCGGGCCGGTCCCGGGTGGCCGTCCGACCCCCGGCACCGGGGGCACGCTCGCCGGGGCCGTGCCGCCCAGGCCCCGGCCGCGGGCGAGGAAGAGGGGCTAGCCGTGCAGCTGGCCAGGGTGATCGGGACCGTGGTGGCCACGGTGCAGTACGAGGGCCTGGAGGGCGTGAAGTTCCTCATCGTGCAGCCCCTCGACCGCCGGCAGCGGCCCCAGGGCGAGCCCGTGGTGGCCGCCGACGCCGTGCACATGGCCGGGCCCGGCGAGCTCGTCTACGTCGTCGGGGCCCGGGAGGCCTCCCAGGCCCTCCGCAACACCTTCGTCCCCGTGGACCACGCGATCGTGGGCATCGTGGACGCCGTGGCGGAGCTCTCGGGGGGTCCGGGGGAGCAGCAGCGCCGCGAGGCGGAGCCGAGCGGATGACGCTGCTGCAGTCCCCCCGGCCGAAGCGGCCCGCCGAAGGCGGGTCGCTGAGGAGTTGGATCCGATCGTGAAGGTCGGCCGGGTCGTCGGGACCGTCGTGTCCACGATCCAGCACGAGGCCTTCGACGGCCGACGCCTGCTCCTGGTCGACACGCTGGATGCCGCCGGCGAGCCCGACGGCGGCTACCTGATCTGCGTGGACGCCGTGGGGGCCGGGGCCGGCGAGGCGGTGCTGGTCATCGACGAGGGGAACTCCGCCCGCCAGGTGATCGGCATGGACCCCGCCCCCGTCCGGGCCGTCGTCGTGGGCATCGTCGACTGGATGACCGTCGACGGCGACCAGCCGATCGCCGAGGCGTAGCCCGGGATTTCCACGACTTCGCAACACGGATCGACTGAAGGGGTCGGGCCCGGCGAGTACCATCGCAGTCGATGCCGCTCTTCAAGGACCAGGGCATCGTCGTGCGGCAGCACAAGCTCGGCGAGGCCGACAAGATCGTCACGATACTCACGCAGGGCTCCGGGAAGATCAGGGCGGTGGCCAAGGGCCTCCGCCGGACCAAGAGCCGGTTCGGGGCTCGCCTGGAGCCGTTCACCCACGTCTCGCTGCTGGTCCACCGGGGGCGGGGGGCGCTCGACACCGTCACCCAGGCCGAGATCCTGTCCGCGCACCGGACGGTCCGGGAGGACCTCGCCCTCCTGACCGCCGGCGAGGCCATGCTCGAGGCCGTCGACCGGGTGGCCGAGGAGCACGAGCGCAACGTCCGCCTCTTCCTCCTCCTCCTGTCCGGGCTCCGGGTCCTGGACGCCTCGCCGGCCGATCCGGCCGCCGTGGCCGAGTCGTTCCTGCTGAAGCTCCTCTCGCTCTCCGGGTTCCACCCCGCCCTCACGGCCTGCGCCGTCTGCGGCAACCCCGCGGCCGCGCTGTTCTCGAGCGGCCAGGGCGGTGCCGTGTGCGACGGCTGCGCCGAGCACGGGGCCGGGCCGGTCGCCCCGGAGGCCCTGTCCTGGCTGGCCGGGGTGGCCAGGGCGGACCTCGCCGACGCCGGCGGCATGACCCCTCCTGACGCCGTCCGCCGGGAGGCCAGGGCCATGCTCTACGGGTTCGCCGAGTACCACCTGGAGCGGCGGATGCGGACCCTCCCCATGCTCGCCCGGACACCCCTCCCCGCGGCGGTGGTGCCGTGAGCTACCTGTCGGACATCGACCGCAGCAAGCTCCCGGCCCACGTCGGGATCGTGATGGACGGGAACGGCCGGTGGGCCGAGCAGCGGGGCCTGTCCCGGACGGAGGGGCACGCGGCGGGCGAGGAGGTCCTTTTCGACGTGGTGGAGGGCGCGCTCGAGGTCGGACTGAAGTGGCTCACCGTGTACGCCTTCTCCACGGAGAACTGGCGTCGTCCCAAGGGGGAGATCCGCTACCTGATGGGGTTCAACCGGAGGCTGCTCCGCAACCGCCGCGACGACCTGAACCGAAGGGGCGTGCGGATCCGGTTCATGGGCCGCAGGACCGACTGGCGCGTGCCCCGCTCCGTGCTGAAGGAGATGGACGAGGCCGAGCGGAGCACCCGGTCGAACACCC
>JACQTL010000343.1 GCA_016210805.1 Actinomycetota bacterium
CGGAGCAATCCTCGCTTCGATTCTCTCGGTTCTCGTGGGCATCCCCTCGACACCTCACTCGTCCGTACAACTTCCGTACCGGTGATTGTACGGAAAGACTCCGGATCGTCAAGTACAGTCCCGCGCTGTCCCGCTCAGGGTTGGAAGGGTTCGATGGCGATCGGAACCCTCCACCGCTGCAGACAGGGACCGCTGCGAGGGTCATCCCGACCGGATGAGCGCCGCTGAACTTCACTCATCTGGCGTATCGAGATGTCGGAGCGGCCCTCGAGAACACCCGTCGGTCGGTCGGTCGGTGGGAGGGGCAGGATTCGAACCTGCGTAGGCGTACGCCGGCGATTTTACAGACCGCTCCCTTTGGCCGCTCGGGCACCCTCCCGGGAACGACAGTCAGGATAGCAGTGCCTGCACTACCATCTCCCCTGCGATGGCCAAGGACAACTTCTCGTTCGACGTCGTGTCGGAGGTCGACATGGCGGAGGTCCAGAACGCCTTCGACCAGGCCCGGCGCGAGATCGGCACCCGGTTCGACTTCAAGGGCACCGACACCTCGATCGAGCGCGACGCCGACCTGCTCGAGGTCCGCTCGGCGTCCGAGCACCGCCTCAGGGCGGCCGTCGACGTGCTCAAGGAGAAGCTGGTCCGCCGGGAGATCCCCCTGAAGGCCGTGTCCGAGGGTCCCGTGCTCCCGGCCGCCCGCGCGACCTTCCGCCAGACCGTCCACATCAACCGGGGGATCTCCGAGGAGAAGGCCCGCGAGCTCACCAAGTTCATCAAGGGCCTCCCGGTCAAGGTCCAGAGCCAGGTCCAGAAGGATCAGGTCCGGGTCACCGGGAAGAAGAAGGACGACCTCCAGGCGGCCATCAGGGCCCTCAAGGAGCACGACTTCGGGATCGCCCTCCAGTTCCAGAACTTCAGGCCCTGAGAGGCGGGGGCGGGGCCGAGGCCCGCCCCACGCGAGGACCGCTCCCCTAGCTCCGCATCCCCAGCTGCCGGCCGATCTGCTCGAGGCGAGCGATGCGCTCCTCGGTCCGGGGGTGGGTCCGGAACAGGCTCCCGAACGCCCGGGCCGCGTTCCGCCCGCTGAACGGGTTCACGATGAACATGTGCGCCTGCGCCGGGCTCACCGTGGCCGGCACGGGGACCTGCCTGACGGACGCCTCGAGCTTGCGGAGGGCCGAGGCCAGCCCCTCGGGGTCCTGAGACAGCAGGGCTCCCGACTCGTCGGCCTGGTACTCGCGGGCCCGGGAGACGGCCATCTGGATGATCGCCGCCGCGAGCGGCGCGAGGATCCAGGCGATCAGGAACGCGAACGGCCCGAACGGGTTCCGGTCCCGGGACCCGCCCCCGAAGAAGAGGGCGAACCGCGACAGGAACACGATCGACATGCCGATCGCCGAGGCGATCGAGGACACCAGGATGTCCCGGTTGGCCACGTGGGAGAGCTCGTGGGCGAGCACCGCCCGGAGCTCCCGCTGGTCCAGGATCTGGAGGATCCCCCTGGTCACCGACACCGCGGCGTGCTGCGGGTTCCGGCCGGTCGCGAAGGCGTTCGGCTGGGTCATCTCCGACACGTGGAGCCGGGGCATCGGCAGGTTGGCCTGCCCGGTCAGCTCGCCGACGATCCGGTGGAGCTCCGGGGCCTCGGACTCGGTCACCGGCTTGGACCGCGTGGTCGCGATGGCGATCCGGTCCGAGTACCAGTACATCGCGAAGTTGAAGGCCAAACCGAGGACCAGCGCCACGCTGGCGCCGCCCGTGCCCCCGACCCAGAAGCCGATCAGGACGAACAGGCCACCCAGCGCGGCGATCAGGATCCAGGTCTTCGCCCGGTTGAGCCCGATCACGTCACTCACTCCTTGTAAGAGGAGCTGACGGGCGAGCATCCGCCGCCCCGCTCCTCAACCGATGGTCTCACAGAAGCTTTCGTACGGTCCCGAGCGGCGGTTCGAGCAACCGGACCGAGCTCGCCGCACCCCCCCTCCCGCTAGGGGACCAGGGTGGCTCCCGGCGGGAACCTGGCGAAGAGGTCGGGGTAGACCCCCAGCACGATCACGGCGACCATGGCCAGCGCGGCCACGCCCGTGAGCAGGGCGGGGCTGGCCAGGGGCCGGTCCTCCCCCTCGGCGAAGAACATCTGCTTCGCGATGGCCAGGTAGTAGTACAGGCTGATCACCGAGTTCACGACCATGATGGCGGCCAGCCACACACCCAGGCCGCCCCGCTCGATCGCGGCCGTGAAGATGAAGAACTTGGCCCAGAACCCCGCCGTGGGGGGGATCCCCCCCAGGGACACCAGGAACACCCCCATGCCGATGGCCAGGACCGGGGCCCGCCGGGAGAGCCCGGCGAAGTCGGACACCAGGACCCCGGGGGCGTCCCTGGCGATGGCCACCACCACCGTGAACGCGCCGAGGTTCATGACCCCGTAGATCAGGATGTAGAGCATCGACGCGGCGAACGCGGCCCTGTCGTTCCCGACGCTCCCGCCGACCAGGGCGAAGGGCAGGAGCATGTAGCCGGCCTGCGCGATGCTCGAGTACGCCAGCAGCCTGACCACCTGGGTCTGCTGCAGGGCGAGCAGGTTCCCGATCGTCATCGTCGCCGCGGACAGCACGAAGAAGATCGGCGTCCAGAACTCGGACAGCGGTCCGAAGCCCAGGAACATCAGGATCAGCAGCCCGGCGAACCCCGCGGCCTTGGAGGCCACGGACAGGAAGGCGGCCACGGGGACGGGCGCGCCCTCGTACGTGTCGGGCGCCCAGAACTGGAAGGGCACCGCGGAGACCTTGAACCCGAAGCCCACGATGACCATGAAGATCGCGGCGAGGGGAAGGGGGCCCTCCCCGGCCGGCCCGGCCAGGGCCTCGGCGATCCCGTCCAGGCGGGTGGTCCCGGTGACCCCGTAGATCAGGCTCATCCCGTAGAGCATCACCGCGGCCGAGAGCACCCCGATCAGGAAGAACTTCAGGCCCGACTCGTTCGATCGGGGGTCGGACTTGCGGAAGGCGGCGATCAGGAACCCCGGCGCCGACACGAGCTCCAGCGAGATGAACAGCATCAGGAGGTCGCGCGACGAGGCGATGGTCAGGGACCCCAGGAACGCCGTCAGCAGGAGGAAGTAGTACTCGCCCTGGAAGTAGCGGCCCTCCCGGAAGTACCGGAGCGATATGGCCAGGACCACGATCGCCGTGCCCAGGAAGAACACCTTGAACAGCACGGCGAACGGGTCGACCACGAACATCCCGTCGAACGTCTCCCGGCGCTCGCCGATCAGGGTCAGGGTGGCGGCCAGCGCGCCCGCCGTGCCCACCAGCGAGATCGGCATCGCCCACCACTTCCGGTCCCGGCCCAGGAACACGTCGACCACGATGACCAAAAGGATCGTGCCGGAGACGATGAGCTCCGGCAGGATCGCGTGGTAGTCGACGGCCTGGGTCTCGAGCATCCCTTCCCCCCGCTACCCCAGCCCCACCAGCGTGAGGAGCGACGCGACGGCCTCCTCGGAGAGCCCCAGGATCAGGCGCGGCCACACGCCGAGCAAAAGGATGGCCACCAGGAGGGGAGCCCAGGCCACCCACTCCACCCGGGACACGTCCACGATGGCCTCGTCCCGCCACCTGTCGGGGAGGGTCCCCATGTTGACCCGCTGGAGCATCCACAGGAAGTAGCCGGCCGTGAGGATCGTCCCGATCCCGCCGAACACCATCAGGGTCCTGTACAGCGGGATGGACAGGCCTTCGGCCGGGCTGAACGCCGAGAGCAGGGCCAGGACCTCGCCCCAGAACCCGGCCAGCCCCGGGAGCCCCAGCGAGGCTATCGCGGTGAACGCGAACAGCCCGGCCAGGTAGGGGACCTTGAGCATCATCCCCCCGCCGATCTCGGCGATCTCGCGGGTGTGGTACCGGTCGTAGATCGAGCCGACCTCGAAGAAGAGCATCCCGGTGATCACGCCGTGGGCCACCATGCCGAAGATCGCGGCGTTGATCCCCACGGGGGTCATGGTGGCGATGCCCAGCATCACGAAGCCCATGTGGCCCACCGACGAGAACGCGATGAGCCGTTTCAGGTCTTTTTGGGCCAGGCAGGCCAGCGCTCCGTAGACGATCGCGATCACCCCCAGGAGCGCGATCCACGGGGCCCAGGACTTCGCCGCGTCGGGGAGGATGGGCAGGGCGATGCGGATGAAGCCGTAGGTCCCCATCTTCAACAGGATCCCGGCCAGGAGGACCGATCCCACGGTGGGGGCCTCCGTATGGGCGTCGGGGAGCCAGGTGTGGAACGGCCACATCGGCACCTTGATGGCGAAGCCCAGGAACACGCCGATGAAGGCGACCAGCTGGAAGGTCCGGTCGAACCCCCCGCCGGCCGCGTACTCCTGGAGCCGGATGATGTCGAACGTGTGGGGCTCGGACTGGAAGAACATCCCCAGGAACCCCAGGAGCATGAAGACGCTCCCGAACAGCGTGTACAGGAAGAACTTGATCGCGGCGTACTCGCGGTTCGCGCTCCCCCAGATCCCGATCAGGAAGTACATCGGGACCAGGACGAGCTCCCAGAACACGAAGAACAGCACGAGGTCGAAGGCGATGAACGTCCCGGCCATCCCCGTCTCGAGCAGGAGCATCAGGGCCAGGAAGGCCTTGGTCTTCCCGGGCTTGGGGATCACCTTCCAGCTGTAGACCGCGCAGAGGAAGGTCAGGAGGAAGGTGAGCTCGAACAGGGCCAGGCTGATGCCGTCGATCCCCACGTGGTACCGGGCCCCGATCACCGAGATCCAGGCCACGTCGAGCTCGAACTGGAGGCCCGAGGCGCCGAAGTCGAACGAGAACAGCATGGCCACGGCCACCACCAGGGCCGCGCCGGTGACCACGACGGCCGTGCCCCGGATGAACCGGTCCCGGTCCCGCGGGAGCATCGCGATGACCATCGCTCCGGCGGCCGGGAGGAAGGTGGCGATCGTGATCGCCGACTGCTCCCACCCACTCATGCGGTACGCCTCCTCGAAGTCCCCTCGGTCGAGCTCGACGCGCTCGTCGTGGCTCTCATGCCCTGATCGATATGCCTATGGCCAGCAGGATCACGCCGACGAACAGGAAGACGGCGTACCGCTGGACGTTCCCTGACTGTATGTAACGGAGGATCCCCCCGGTGAACCCGGTGAGCCCCGCCGCCGTGTTCACGCCCCGGTCCACGACCCTGCGGTCGACCACCTCCACGAGCCTGGAGAACTGCCGGGCCGTCCAGGCGAACGTGTGGACGATCCCGTCGAGGATGAAGCGGTTCGACCAGTTGACCGCGGCGGAGGCCCGGTACTGGATCGGCCGGACCACGCCGCGGAGGTACACGTCGTCGAGGAAGTACTTCCGCTCGAGCAGCGTGTAGGCCGGGCCCAGGCGACGGAGCGGGTCGCGCTCGCGCCACCGCGCGTAGAGCCGGTATCCCACGGCGATCCCGGCGAGCGCCCCGACCACCGAGATGGCCGCGAAACCGTAGTTGAACGGAAGGTGCTCGCCCTCCCCGAAGTGGACCCACTCGCTGAAGAGGGTCACGTCGAAGGCGGTGGCGTTCAGGAACCCGACCACCACCGACAGCCCGGCCAGGACGACCAGGGGCCCGGTGATCGTGGCCGGGGACTCGTGGGGGTGGCCGTGGCCCCGGTACTCGCCGAAGAAGGTCAGCAGCACGGCCCTGGCCATGTAGAAGGCCGTGATCACCGCGGTGACCAGGGCGATCCCCCACACGATGTAGTGCTGCTCGTGGAAGGCCGTCGAGATGATCTCGTCCTTCGACCAGAACCCGGCCAGGGGAGGGATCCCGGACAGGGCCGCCGACCCGATCAGGAAGGTCCAGAAGGTGACGGGCATCGGCCTCCGCAGCCCGCCCATCTCGCTCATGTTGTTGGAGTGCACGGCGTGGATCACCGAGCCGGACCCCAGGAACAGGAGGGCCTTGAAGAACGCGTGGGTGAACAGGTGGAACAGTCCGGCCGTGTACCCCGCCGGGCCCAGCGACAGCCCGGCCACCATGTAGGCGAGCTGGGACACGGTCGAATAGGCCAGGACGCGCTTGATGTCGTCCTGGATCATGGCCAGGAGCGCCGCGATCAGCATGGTCGTGGCGCCGATGGCCGCCACGAACGTCAGGACCCACGGGTCGGCGTTCACGAACACGGAGAACATCCGTCCGACCAGGTAGACCCCGGCCGCGACCATCGTGGCCGCGTGGATCAGGGCGGAGACCGGCGTGGGGCCGGCCATGGCGTCGGGCAGCCACACGTGTAGGGGGAACTGGGCCGACTTGCCGATCGCTCCCCCGAACAGCAGGAGGGCCCCGGCGGTGAGCAGCCCCCGGGAGATCGCCCCGCCGCCGATCGCCCCGGTGATCTCGGGGATGTTCGCAGTGCCGGTGGCCACGATCAGCACGAAGATCCCGAAGAGGAAGGGGACGTCCCCGATCCGGGTGGTGATGAAGGCCTTGATCGCCGAGTCGGAGTTCTCCTTCTCCTCCCACCAGTGTCCGATGAGCAAGTAGGAGCACACCCCCATGAGCTCCCAGCCCACCAGGAGCTGGAGGAGGTTGTTGGCGATCACCACGTTCAGCATCGACCCCGTGAACAGGGAGATCACCGCGTAGAACCAGGTGAACCGGGCGTCGCCGCGCATGTAGCCGAGCGAGTACACCTGGACGCACAGGGACACCGTGGTCACCACGACGAGCATCACGGCCGTCAGCCCGTCGACGTACTGGCCGAGCTCGAACCGGAGGTCCCCTACCCTGAACCAGTCCTCGGACAGCTCCGTGGCCTCACCGCCCCCGATGAAGTGGGAGAGGACGACCAGGGACATGACCAAGCCGGCGCCGACGGCCACGATGCCGATCCACGCCCCGCCCCCCGGGAGCCTCTTGCCGAACAGCACGATGAGGAAGAACGAGACCAGGGGCAGGACCGTGACGATCCAGGCCAGCGCGGTGGTCCCCGCTTCCCCGTTCACGGCGGTCTCGGCGGCGGCTACCACTTCAGCAGGTTGACCTCGTCGATGTTGATCGTCTCGCGGTTGCGGTAGATGAGGATCACGATGGCCAGGCCGATCCCCACCTCGGCCGCCGCCACGGTGATCACGAACAGGGCGAACACCTGTCCGGCCAGGATCGTGTCCCTCAGGAGCTGCGAGAACGCCACCAGGTTCACGTTCACCGCGTTGAGCATCAGCTCGATGGACATCAGCACGAGCACGGCGTTGCGGCGGGCCAGGACGCCGTAGACGCCCACCGAGAACAGGCCGGCCGAGAAGAAGAGGACCAGGGGGAGCCGGATCACGGTAGGTCCTTCCGGGCCAGGACCACGGCGCCGATCAGGGCGGCCAGGAGCAGCACGGAGACCAGCTCGAAGGGCAGGACGAAGTTCTGGAAGATCGACACCCCCACCGCCCCGGTGGGGGTGGCGTCCGGCTCGATCCGCGCGTCCCGGAAGGCGTCCTGGATCAGGAAGGCCAGCCCGGCCAGGATCCCCAGGGCCACCAGGGCGGAGATCCCCCGCTGCTGGTTGTCCAGGGCCTCCCGGCCGATCGGGGCCCTGGTCAGCATCAGGCTGAACAGGAGGAGGACCACGATGGCCCCCACGTAGATCAGGACCTGCACGAAGGCCACGAACTCGGCGGCCAGGACCAGGTAGGTGCCGCCCACCATGGCCAGGCTCACCACGAGGTACAGGGCGGCGTGGACCACGTTCCTCGCCGTGACCAGCCGGACTGCGGCCCCCAGGCCCACGATCCCCAGCACGACGAAGACGATCTCCTGGGAGGACACGTCGGCGAGCCTACCCCCCCTGTGCCTTCTTCCGCGCGGCGAGCTTCGCCGCTCGGAGAGCCTGCCCATCGGCCACCCGCCGGTCCTTCCCCTGGGCCAGCTGCTCGGCGAGGACCCGGTCGAAGACCTCCGGGTCGGGCTCCACCTCGACCCGCTCGCCCCGGGCCCCGGGCCCGGCGGGGGCCACCGCCCCCTCCCGGGGCTCCGCGCTCGGAGGCGCGGGCTTCGGGGCTGCGGCGGGCGCCGGTGGGGCCTGGACCTGGGCCGCCTGGCCCTCGCTCCCCGGCGCGGCGACCACCGCCTCCTCGGGCGGCTCGGCCCCGAGCTCGAGCTCGGGCGGCGGGAGCGCGGTGAACGTCCACTCCTCCAGCCGCTCGCGCTCGTGGATCATCTCCCGGATGTCGTACTCGGCGTACTCGAACTCCGGGGTCCAGAAGAGCGCGTCGAAGGGGCAGACCTCCACGCAGATCCCGCAGTACATGCACAGGGCGTAGTCGATGGCGAACCGGTCCAGGACCTTGGCCGACCGGGCCCGCCCGCCCGAGGCCGGCTCGTGCGTCTCCTTGTGGGCCTCGATGTAGATGCACCAGTCCGGGCACTCCCGGGAGCACTTCCAGCAGACCGTGCAGTTCGCCTCCTTGAGGGCGATCACGCCCCGGCTTCGGGGCGGGAGCAGGGGGCGCTCCTCCGGGTACTCCTGGGTGATCGAGGGGGAGAGCAGGTGCTTCAGCGTGACCGTCAGCCCCTTGACCAGCCCGACGCCGGGAGCTCCCCTTCGGACGTACCACAGGAGCACGGCGGTGGCCGTGGCCGCCCCGACCGCGGTGCCGGTGGCCGCCACGGCGCCCCACAGCACGCCCTCCCAGAAGCTCGCGTCGAAGAAGATCCAGGCCAGGAGCGAGCCGACCCCGCCCCCCAGGAACCCGGCGGCCACGCCGACCAGGATGGGGACGGGAGGGAGCTTGCGCCGCGTGGGGCGGGGGGGCTCCGGGGCCTCTCCGCCCGGGCCCTCTGCCACCACGATCTCTCTCGTGTCTACGGCCATGAGCCCCTTCCTACACCGCCACCTTGATCACGCCGGTCACCAGGATGTTCAGCAGGGACAGGGGGATGAGGGCCACCCACGCCATCCTCTGGAGCTGGTCCTCCCGGAGCCGGGGGTAGGTGGCCCGGAGCCAGATCACGAAGAACGACAGCCCCCCGATCTTCGCGGCCATCCAGATCGGGGCCGGGAGGATGGGCCCCTGGTAGGCCCCCAGGTAGAGGACGGCGGCCAGGGCCGAGAGGGCCACGATCCCCCCGTACTCGGCCAGGAGGAAGAACGCGAACTTCAGGCCCGTGTACTCCGTGTACGCGCCGAAGATGATCTCCGAGTCGGCGATGGGCATGTCGAACGGGGGCCGGGTCAGCTCGGCCAGGGAGGCGATCAGGAAGATGCCGAACCCGATCGGCTGGGTGAGCACGAACCAGTACTGCCGCTGGGCCTCGGCGATCCCCACCAGCGAGAGCGTACCGGCCTGCATCACCACGGCCACGGCGGCGAGGATCAGGGGGAGCTCGTAGGCGATCAGCTGGGCGGCGGCCCGCAGCGCCCCGATCAGGGAGAACTTGTTGGCCGAGGCCCACCCGGCCATGAGGACCCCGATCACCGTGATCGCGGTGATGGCCATGGCGAAGAAGATCCCCACGTCGAGGTCCAGCACGAAGATCTCCGGGCTGAACGGGATGATCACGAACAGCAGGATGTACGGGACCATGACCACGGCCGGAGCCATCGAGAACACCCATCGGTCGGCGGCCCTGGGGACGATGTCCTCCTTCTGGATGAACTTCACGCCGTCGGCGATCAGCTGGGCCCAGCCGTGGAAGGCCCCGGCGTACATCGGCCCCAGCCGGTGCTGCATGTGGGCCAGGACCTTGTGCTCCATGTAGCCGATCCCCAGGGGGGCGACCAGGAAGAACAGCACGACCGCCCCGACCTTGATGGCGAACACGGCCCAGAAGTTGGAGAAGGCCTGGTCGATGATGCTGACGCCCGCCTGGGCCAGGGGGATCGACAGGTCGGACAGGTCGGTCACTCCTCCTCTTCCTCCTCCTCGCCCTCCACCGCGCCGGGCCACGGCTTGGCCACGCGGCTCATGAGCTCGAAGTCCTTGCGGAGGGGGTGGCCCTCGAAGGGCTCGGGGAGCAGCAGCTTCACCAGGTGCGGGTGGCCCTCGAAGGACACTCCGAACAGCTCCCAGGCCTCCCGCTCGTGCCAGTTCGCCCCGGCGTACAGGTCGGAGATCGTGGGGACCCGGGCATCCTCGGACTCGGCGCGCACCTTCACCCTGACGTGGTGGTTGTGGACGGTCGAGTACAGGTGGGTGACGACCTCGATCCCCCGCTCCCCGTAGTCGACCCCGCCCAGGAAGTCGAAGAAGTCGAAGGCCAGTTCCCGGTCGTCCCTGAGGAAGGCCACGACCTCCCGGTACCGGGCCGGGGTCACGGTCACCACCGCGTGCCCGAAAACGTCCTGGTGGTCCAGGACGTCCTCGCCGAACCGGGCCCGGAGCCGCTCGGCTATCTCAGGGGGCGCGAGAGGGGACCGTGAGCCTGCCACTCCACTTCTCCCTGATGTCCTCGTGCGCGATCTTGTCCTGGAGCCGGATGATGCCGTGCAGCAGGGCCTCGGGCCGGGGCGGGCACCCGGGGACGTAGACGTCGGTGGGGATGATCTGGTCGACCCCCTTGGTCACCGAGTAGGAGTCCCAGTACGGCCCTCCGCAGTTCGAGCAGGACCCGAACGAGATCACGTACTTCGGGTCCGGGATCTGGTCGTAGACCCGTTTCAGGGCCGGGGCCATCTTGTCGGTCACGGTCCCCGCCACCACCAGCAGGTCGGCCTGGCGGGGCCCGTGGGCCACGGGGATAACCCCCAGCCGCATGAAGTCGTGCTTCGAGGTCGACGCGGCGATCAGCTCGATCGCGCAGCACGCCAGCCCGAAGTTCATCACCCACAGCGAGTACCGCCGCCCCCAGTTCAGGATGAACTTGACCGGCTGAGGAAGGGGGATGTTCTCGATCAGACCCACCTCAGCACCCCCTTCCGCCAGGCGTAGAGGAGCCCGACGGCGAGGATGCCGATGAAGATGGCCATCTCGACCACGGCGGCGTAGCCGAACCGCTCGAACACCACGGCCCACGGGAACAGGAACACGCTCTCCACATCGAAGATGACGAACAGGAAGGCGTAGATGTAGTAGCGGATGTTCGACTGGGCCCAGCCCAGGCCCACCGGGTCGATCCCGCACTCGTACGTCGTGAGCTTCTCCGGGAGCGGGCGGCGGGGGGCGACGGCCCTGGCGGCCAGGAAGGCCACCGCCACGAGCCCCGCCCCCGCGAGGGCGAGCCCGAGCACCACGCCGTATGACTGGTAGTAGTCGCTCACCGAGTTTGTGAAAGGATTCCCAAACCCGATTCTATCAGCGGCCGCCCGGCCGCTCGAATCGGCCCTCGAAGAGGCGAAACCGCAGGTCAGACGGTATGGTCGCGGTTGCGGGGGTCCACGGCGCAGGCCTCGGCGCCGAGGGCTCGGCCCAGCCGGTCGCGGTGGCGGGCCACGAGACCGTAGGCCCGCTCGGTGAGCCCGGGCGCGGCCCGGGCCAGCAGGGCGATGGGCGCGCCGGCGGGGAGCCGGTCCATGATCTGGGGCACGGCGGCCCCGGCCGAGTACACCCGCCCGTCCTCCGTGACCAGGTGCCAGGAGCCCATCCTCCGCTCCCGGTCCATGCCGGGGAGCAGGCGCTCGGCCTCCGGATCCTGGAGGGCCACGGGGCGGAGGCGCCCCCGACGGTCCCAGGCCAGGAGCTTGTCCAGGGACCACCGGCAGAAGCCGCAGTCCTCGTCGAACAGGATCACCGCGCGGTCGTCCCGCTCTCCCACGGCTCCAGCGTACGGGACGGGGCGGGGAGCGAGCGGCGCCGGCCCAGCCTGCCCAGGACGGCCGGCCAGTCCACCAGGACAACGGCCACCGTGGCCGCCTGGGCCGAGTAGTCCAGGCCCATGGCCAGGAAGATCCCGAGGTGGAGCCCGGCCGCGCCGGCCACGTACGCGGCGGCCGGGCCCGGTCCGAGCAGGGCGAGCGGGAAGGTCAGCTCCATCCCGAGCGTGGCCGTGGCCACGGCCCGGGCCAGGAGGGGACGGTCCGCGATGAACAGAGCCACCCCGTTGGGGACCGCCCCCCCATCGCTCGACACGTAGAGCAGGTGCCG
Organism: Actinomycetota bacterium; assembly: GCA_016210805.1. GTDB lineage: Bacteria > Actinomycetota > UBA4738 > UBA4738 > JACQTL01. The sequence goes on from JACQTL010000343.1 coordinate 12,063, forward strand.
GAGGTTGTCGCCGATCGCCCAGGCCGGGCCGGCGTCCATGAGCTTGGCCAGCCCGGCGAAGAGGTAGGCGCCGACCACCACCACGGCAGCCGTCCGGACCGGCCACCCGTACCGGGGGGACGGGCCCGGTGCCTCTCCGCGGACCCCCCGGTCCAGCGCCCAAGCGTCCGAGACCGGCGCGGGGAGCAGGGGGACCATGGCCAGCAGCAGGAGGACGTCGTTGTGGGCGACCTTCCCCAGGCTGGTGGTCATCCCGGCCAGCACCAGCCCGGCGGCCCAGGCCAAGGGGAGGGCCTGCCGGGCCCGGATCCCCAGCGCGGCCAGGACCGCGGCCAGGACCCCCACGACCTGAAGGGCCAGCACGGCCGGCCGGGGCGGCATGGCCGGGAACAGGTGCATGAAGGACCGGGGCCGGAACAGGGCCGCCGGCTGGGCGGAGAGCGCCGCGTAGGATCCCAGGGCCAGGCGGGCGGCCAGAGTGGCCGACAGGCCGATCCGCAGGGCGGCGAGCCGCTCCGGGCGGGCCGGCGCGAACAGCCACCGCTCCACCCGGGCGAGCCGGGCCGGCATCCCGCCGCCGGTCACGGTCCACCTCCCCGGGCGCACACGGCCACGAGATCGGTCGTGGCCGGGGGCGCGGCCCGCGGGCCGTCGCGGATCGTGACGTCCCAGCTCTCGCGATACACCCTGATCTCCCGGACCGACCGGCCCCGGGCCCGCAGGGCGCCGGCCCAGGCGGAGCAGACGGCCTCCCGTTCCGCCGCGGGCATCTCCGGGAACCGGGCCAGGGCCAGCGTCGACCCCCGGAACGCCGGCCCCAGGCGGCCGAAGGAAAGCGGAGCCTCGGCGCCGTCGTCCCGGACCACCGTGGCCCGGTACCCGACCTGACGGGCCGTGCGCTCGGCCGCGAAGAGGCGCCACCCCGTGAGCGGCCAGGCCTCGATCCCGAGGAGCCCGGTGACCACGAACAGAGCCAGGAAGACGGCGACGAACGGCCGGGCCCACCGGGGGGCGTCGTGGGGGGGCGATCCCGTCACGGGATCCGGCACGACCTTCGGAACGCGCGTCCCCCCCATCCCTACCGACCGGGAGGGTAGCCCGGAGGCCGGCCCGGGGCTACGCGGAGGCGCCGCAGCGAACGGCGGTGAACTCGGCCAGGTTCACCAGGGCCTCGCGAGGCCGGCCGGCGGGGAGGCGCTCCGCGACCGCGCGGGCCCGGCGAACCTCCCCGGTCACCGCGGCCCTGGCGTGGTCCAGGCTCCCGTCGCTCCTGGCGATGGCCAGGGCCCGCTCCAGCCGCTCCCCCGACGGGGGCCCCGCCGCGAGGAGCTGGGCCAGCTCCCCACGCCGGCCCCCCTCCCGGAGGGCGTGGAGGACGGGGAGCGTGTAGACCCCCTCCTTCATGTCCACCCCGGGC
>JACQTL010000330.1 GCA_016210805.1 Actinomycetota bacterium
CACGTATGTTTAGAACATTCTGAACGTCCTCGTCAAACGCTACAGACGCGAGCGGTCAGGTGTGCCCGAGAAGCTTGGTGACGAGGGGATCCGACGGCCGACGAGTCCCTTGGCGGATGCGCGTGCGGCCCTGCCGCCGCTGTCGGGGGCGTGTCGCGGTGCCCCTGGCAGGAGCCTATTCGAACCCGGACGTCCAGCAAGCGGTCGCTCTGCTGCAAGGGCTGAATGGCGAGGGACAAGGCCGGTGAAGGCTCCAGTGGACAATCTGGCATCTGGCGGTCCTCGCTTCGAATGGATCACAAGGCAGGCCGTCCATGAGGCTCTTGGTTCGGCGGCCGATCTTGATGGGGGTTGACGACTCCGCTCTCCCCGTGCATCCTATGCCTCCCTAGTCCCGATTAACTAGTCAAGGAGGGAGCCCGGCTGTGGGGGACGTGATGGCGATGGTGACGCGGTCGTGCCTAGCGGCGATGCTCCCCGCGACGCTATTGCCTACATACTCGTCGTTGGACGCCGGATGCTACCTCCTCCAGCCATTCCCGGAGGCTGGGCTGGCTCTGAACGCGGTTCCTGACCTGGGGCTCGCTGAGCTCCTGGGTACCCGGTTCGAAGTCTCCGTCGCCGACAACTACGCCCTAGTTGGTCTGATTGGTCAGTTCGGCGATGACAGCCCAAGTACGGAGGCGGAGTTCGACCAGCGGATCGAACAGCTACTGCAGGATTGGATTGATCGGAAGAGGGCGAGTATCGGCTCTCCGGGCGTGGATCCGTCCCTTGCTCAATCCGACCTTGAAGCCCTCCAAGCGGCAGCAGCCCGCCCCCGCCCATATGACGTAACGGGCTACGAGGTACGCGTCGAAACTAGCGCCGCTTTGCCATCTGGTCTAACAGCGGCCCCAATCGGGTGTCCCGAAGACTCTCCCGAGCAACAGGTTCCGATGGCCGTGTGCCCTGAAATCTTCTTCTTCTGCCCAAAGGACCGAGACGACCGCAAGTGGGCTGCCGATCACGGGTACTGGGACCTGCATTGGTGGGCCACGAGCGGCCCCTGGGCATATCACGGCGTCTGGATGGACGTTACTTGGAGCACCAACAGCAGGCTATCGCTGTACACGGGTGACAACGACGGATTCGAGGTCAACACAGCGCTCACCTACGCACCGCAGGGAAGCCAGATCATCCGGGATGACTGGGCAAGCGACATGCCGGGCGCCTATAGGGAAGAAATCACCTTGGACGACAGCGCTCCAACATTCGCGATCGGCTCCGACAGGGCCGAGTACCTCGTGTCCGGGCGCGAGTACCAGAACCTGTTCATCTTCTATTCGCAGTACATCCTCGACAACTTGCCGATGCGGTACTACCAGCAGGTGGATCTCGACATGGCCGCGAATGGAGACTTGGGCTTCTACTCGGACGACTCTTGCGGCGGGGAGATGACCAGCTGCCCACGAAACGGGACCAGCGGGCCTACGCGGTACCAGCGATGGTGAGCAAGCACCGGACCCCAGTCGTGGCGTGGGTGCGCTTCGGGCTACTGATCCTAGCCACGCTCATGTTTGCCACCGCCGCATATCTCTTGATGCTGGCCGCCACCTGGCTGGCAGGCAGTTGGTGGGGGTGGGGGGTCAGTGACTACGAGCAGTGCTGTTCCGACCTCGGCAAGCGCGCGATCGCCGCGACGTTCTTTGGCCTGCTCCTCGCTGGAGGTGGCCTGGGCCTGTTCGCCCTCGGTCGCAGCCGTCGGGACGCGAGCGGGGTCCCGGACTCCGACCCCCATCCGGGCTGACACTGGTCGGTTCGCCGTGGGGGAGTGCCCCCGGGAGGGCTCGAACCCGACGGACCCGGGGGACCTGGCGTCACACCAGGGTGCGGACCACCTCGGCGAGGCTCTCCTTGCGGATGCCGGTGATGAAGGGGGTCTCGTTCCTGGTGTGGAGGCGGGCCCGGGAGTCGCGGAGCCGGCGGATGCAGTCGGTGATGCGGTGGAGCTCGTCGGCCTCGAAGGCCAGGATCCACTCCCAGTCGCCCAGCCCGAAGTTCGACGTCGTGTTGGGGAGCACCTCGGGGAACTCCCGTCCCATCTCCCCGTGCTCCCGGAGCAGCGTCGCCCGCTCCTCCCGGGGCATCACGTACCACTCGTAGGACCGGTCGAACGGGTACACGCAGAGGTACCGCCTCGGCGACTCCCCCCGCATGAACGCGGGCACGTGGTCGGGCGCCGTCTCCGGCGGGCGGTGGACCCCCAGGAACGCGTGCGACTGGGACAGCCGCCGGCCGAGGGGCGACCGGTTGAACGCGGCCAGGAGGTCCTGCACGTCGTCGGGCGAGGAGGCCACCCACCAGGTCAGGAGGTCCGTGTCGGTCCGGAACCCCAGCGTCGCGTAGTGGCCCCGGACGCTCACGCGCTCGTCCCACTCCTTGAACAGGACCGTGGCCTCCTCGGCCACGCCCTCGGCGTCCCGGGCCCCGAGCATGCGGAGCTCCGGCGTGGCCCGGAAGGCCGCGTAGTACGCGTAGGTGGGGCGCTCCCCCTCACTCATCCGACGCCTCCTCGGCGAGATGCTCGCGGACCACGGTAGCAAGGACGGCCAGGAACGCGGGGTCGTCGTTGGGGGACTCGGTCCGGACCAGCACGACGCCGGCCCGCTCGGCGGCCTCCCGGGCCTCGACGTCCACGTCGTACAGGACCTCCAGGTGGTCGGCCACGAACCCGACCGGGCAGGACACCACGGCCCGGACCCCGGCCCCCCCCAGCTCCGCGATCGCCTCCGTGATGTCCGGCCCCAGCCACTCCTCCGCGGTCCGGCCCGCGCTCATCCACGCTGTCCGGTACCGGTCCGCGCCCAGCCCCGTCGCGGCCGCCACTGCGTCGGCGGTCTCCTCGAGCTGGCGGGCGTAGGGGTCGCCGGCCTCCAGGATCCGCGCGGGGAGCGAGTGGGCCGAGAACAGCACCACGGCCCCGTCCCGGACGTCGCCGGGGAGCGCGGCGATGGCGTCGCGGACCCGCTGCGCGACGAACGCCACGAACCCGGGATGGTCGTGGTAGTCGGTGACGAACGACATCTGGATGCCGTTCTCCGCGGCAGCCGGCTCCGCCCGCTCCAGGTACTGGCCCACGCTGAACCTCGAGTAGTGAGGGGCCAGGACGATCCCCACCGCCCGCTCGATCCCCGCCTCGGCCATGGCCCGGACCCCGTCCTCGATGTAGGGCGACTGGTGCTTCATCCCGCCGAACGCCCGGAACCGGGGACCCCCGTCAGCCTCGGCCCGCCGGGCCAGCTCCCCCTCGAGCCCGGCGACCTGCCTCTTCGTGATGTCCAGCAGCGGCGAGCGGCCACCGATGGCCAGGTACCGCTCCCTCAGCTCCGCGAGGAGCTCGGGGGGAGGCGGCCTCCCCCGGCGGATGTGGGTGTAGTAGGCCTCGACGTCGTTGAGGTCCCTGGCGGTGCCGTAGGACATCACCAGCAGCCCGAGCTCGCCGGCGCTCACCCGCCCACCCGTTCGGTCCGCTCGTGGACCAGGTCGACCAGGCGGCGGAGCACGTCCGGGTCGGTCCCCGGGAGGACCCCGTGGCCCAGGTTGAACACGTGGCCGGGCCGGCCCCCCGCCGCACCCAGCACGGCCCCCGCCCCGCGCTCGACGGCTTTCCATCCGGCCAGGAGCACGGCCGGGTCGAGGGTCCCCTGCACGGCCACCCCGTCCCCCAGGCGGTCCCAGGCCCGGTCGAGCGGCACCCGCCAATCCACGCCGACCACCGTCGCCCCGGCGTCCCGCATCAGCGGGAGCAGCTCGCCGGTCCCCACCCCGAAGTGGATCAGCGGGACGCCCAGGTCGGCCAGGCCGCCCAGGATCCGCGACGAGGCCGGGAGCACGAACGCCTCGTAGTCGTCCGGCGAGAGGTTCCCGACCCAGGAGTCGAACAGCTGCACGGCGGCGGCCCCCGCCTCGACCTGGGCCCGGAGGTAGGCGAGCACGCTCTCCCCCAGGATGCCCATGAGCCGCCACCAGAGCGAGGGCTCGCCGTGCATCAGCGCCCTCGTCCTGGCGTACGACCTCGACGGACCGCCCTCGACGAGGTACGCGGCCAGCGTGAACGGGGCCCCGGAGAACCCGATCAGCGGGACGTCGAGCGTTCCGGCCAGCTCGCGGACGGCCTCCATCACGAAGGGGACGTCCTCCGCGGGCTCGAGGGCCCGGAGGCGGGCGACGGCACGCTCCGAGCGGACCGGCTCGGCGACCACGGGACCCACGCCCTCGCGGATCTCCACCCCCACCCCCATCGGGGCCAGGGGCACGACGATGTCGGAGAAGAGGATCGCCGCGTCGACCCCGAGCTGCTCGACGGGGAGCCGGGTGACCTCCGCGGCCAGCTCGGGTGCCCGGCAGATCTCCAGGATCCCGTGGCGCTCCCGCAGGGCCCGGTACTCCGGCTGGTACCGGCCGGCCTGGCGCATGAACCACACCGGCGTGCGGTCCACGGGCTCGCGCCGGCAGGCCTTCAGGAACCGATCCTCCATCCCGCCGGCATCGTACCGGCCGGCCGGCCCCGCGCCCCGGCCGCGCGGTCTGGTTAGGGTTCGAGCAGGCGCGCCGGACCGACGAGGGAGGCTCCATGGAGGTCTGCCTGATGATCGAGGGACAGGAGGACGTCTCCTGGGAGGACTGGATGGCCCTGGGGGCGGCCTGCGACGAGCACGGCCTGGCCGGCCTGTTCCGCTCCGACCATTACCTGTCCGTGAGGGGGAACCGGACCCTGGGCTCGCTCGACGCGTGGACCACGCTCGCCGGGGTGGCCGCCCGGACGGAGCGGATCAGGCTGGGAACGCTGGTCTCCCCGGTCACGTTCCGCCATCCGTCCGACCTGGCCAAGAGCGTGGTCACCGTGGACCACATCTCCGAGGGCCGAGCGGAGCTGGGGATCGGCGCGGGGTGGCACGAGCTCGAGCACCGGGCCTACGGGTTCCCCTTCCCCGACCCGCGGACCCGGGTGGACATGCTGGCCGAGCAGCTCGAGATCGTGCACCGCTCGTGGCACGAGGGGACGTTCTCGTTCACGGGAGCCCACTACCGGACCGAGGACCTGGACGCCCTCCCGAAGCCCGTGCAGCGGCCCCACCCGCCGGTCATCGTGGGGGGCGCCGCCGGGCCCCGGAGCGCCCGCCTGGCCGCCCGGTGGGCCGACGAGTACAACCTCGTATCCGCGGCGCCGTCGACGTGCGCGGAGAAGCGCCCGGCGCTGGCCGGGGCCTGGGAGGCCGAGGGCCGCGACCCGGCCACCCTCAGGCTCTCCGTGATGACCGGGGCCATCGTGGGGGCCGACGACGGTGAGGTCCGCGAGCGAGCCCGGCGACTCCTGGAGCGCACCGGCCGGGGAGGCGACCCGGAGGAGTTCATCCGCCAGGAGCACGCCTGGGTGATCGGGACCGTCGACCAGGCCGCCGAGCGGCTCCGCGAGTACGAGGAGGCCGGCGTGGCCCGGGTGATGCTCCAGCACCTCGTCCACGACGACCTGGAGATGGTCGCCCTCCTGGGCCGAGAGCTCGTCCCCGCGGTGGCCTGATCGCCATGGAGGTCCGGCGGGCGAGGGCGGACGAGTGGCGCGAGCTCCGTGACACGCGCCTGGCCGCCCTGGCCGACGCACCCGAGGCGTTCGGCTCGACGCTCGAGCGCGAGGAGGCCTTGCCGGAGGAGCGGTGGCGCGACTGGGTCCCGGCGGGAGCTCGGGGCGAGGAGCAAGTGGTCGTCGCCGCCGTCGAGGGCGGGCGGTGGGTCGGCATGGCCGGCGGCTACGGATCCGAGGAGGAGCCGGGCGTGTCGGTCGTGATCGCGATGTGGGTCCACCCGTCGTACCGGCGGCATGGGGTGGGACGGGAGCTGCTGGAGGCCGTCGAGGTGTGGGCCCGTGAACGAGGCGCCCGGACCCTCCGCCTGGGCCTGGCCGACGGTAACCCGGAGGCCGCCGGGCTCTACGCCGCGGCCGGGTTCAGGCCCGTGGCCAGGATGCCCCTCCGCCCGGGCTCGGCCATCATGCGGACGGAGATGGAGCGGCCGGTGGAACCCTCGGATGCGTGAGTTCGACGACTTCGGCGAGCGCCTGGCCGGGGCCCTGGGGTTCATCCTGGGCGCCTGACCGCCAGGAAGAACCTCCCCTCGAACAGCGGCTCGCCGCCCACCTCCTCCAGGAGTAGGGGCATCGTGAAGTACCGCTTCCACACCCGGTACGCGGTGCCGTCCTCCAGGACGCGGTCCTCGAACCACTGGGCGGGGACGCCCCCGACCTCGGCCTGGTCCACCACGACCAGCTCGCCCCCCACCCGTCCGGCCTCCTCCAGGAACCGGACGCGCTCCCCATCCTCGAGGTGGCCGTAGAGGTGCGCCGCGAACACCCTCCCGAACGACGAGGCGGCGAAGGGGAGCGGGGGGACGTCGGCACGGACGAACCGGCCTCCGGGGACCCGGGCCGCGGCGATCCGGAGCATGCCGGGGCTCTGGTCGACGCCGACGATGCTCCCGGGCAGGTACCGGGTCAGGAAGGCCGTGCCGCACCCCACGTCGAGGGTCCGGGCCGGCGGGAGGCCGGTGAGCATCGCGGCGATCGCGCCGATCTCGGCGAGCTCCTCGTCGCCGGCCGCCCCGTAGGCGGTGCGGTCGTACTCCTCGGCCCGGCGCTCGTAGTAGGCCCGGAGGTCGCCGGTCCCTTCCCCCGTCCCCCCGGTCATCCGCCGGAGAGCGTGACCGCGATCCCGAGGTGATCGGACGCCTCGCTCCTCGGCACGGAGAGGTCCGACGCCGCGAGCCCCCCGGCGACCAGGATGTGGTCGATGTGCTGGATCGGATCCGAGGACGGCCACGTCGCCACGTCCCCGAGCGGCGATACGACGTCGACCAGCGACGCCAGAGGGGCGAGCTCCGGGGCCCCGGGCTCGGCGTTCAGATCCCCCATCACGACCACTGGCCGCCCCCCGGCCGCGAGCTCGGCGGCCACCCGGGCCACCACCTCGGCCTGGGGGAGACGGATGTCGCCCTCGTCCTCCACGTGGTGGAGGTGGGTGGCCACGATGCCGAGCTCCGAGCCGTCGCCCAGCCGGGCCACCGCGGCGAGGTACGACCTGCGCATCGCCGCTCCCCCGCGGGGCAGCTCCTCCGACGTGACCTCCTCCAGCGGGAACCGCGACAGGATCGCGTTCCCCCACACCTCGTCGGCGGCCGGGGCGAAGACGTACGGGAGGCCGGTCAGCTCGGCCAGGCGAGGGAGCACGTCCGTGCTCCCGTTGGTGAACCATCCCCTGGCCACCTCCTGGAGGGCCACCACGTCGGGCGACTCCTCCCGGATCACCTCGGCCAGGGCCTCGATGTCGAAGCGGCCGGCCGTGTCGAACCCCATGTGGAGGTTGTAGGTCATCACCCGGACGGGGAGCCCGCCCTCTCCCCGGGGCTCCGGGGGGTCCGCCTGGAGCCAGGTCCCCAGCGAGGCCCCGGCCAACAGGACGGCCGCCCCCGCGGCGATCGGCGCGGCCCGGAGGCGCCACCCCGGGCCCGGACGCCTTCCGGTGAAGATCGCGGCCCCGGCCAGCACCGCTGCCGTTACGGCGAGGGAGACCTCGTTCTCGAAGGGCAGGGCGACGTCGTATCCGCCGTAGTACAGGAAGGCGAGCAGGAAGAACAGGACGAGTCCCGTGGCCGCGGCGACCGCCGCCCGGCCCGGAACGGCGGGCCGCCCCCGGGCCAGGGCCACGGCGAGCGCCGGGCCCACGCCCACCCCGAGGGCCACGTGCGAGGCGACGGCCCCGGGGTCGCCTCCCACGAAGGCCCCCGCGGCACCCAGGGCCACCAGCCCGGCGGCCGCCCATCCTCCGGCGCGGTCAGCCCGGGAGACGACGCGGACCGCGAACAGGACGGCCAGGGCCTGAGACCCGACCACCACGGCCACCGCGGCCACCTCCGACCACCCGGTGACCGCCTGAAGGCGCGACGGGACGCCGCCGATCACCCCGTGGAGGACGAGGGCGGGGCCCAGCGCGATCCACCCCCACCCCGCCCGCTCGCCCCGCTCCGGGCGGGACGCCCAGGTGGCCACGAGGAACGCCCCGACCAGGACGGCCGCCAGGACCCACGGGAGCGTCCCGTCCCGCCAGGGGAGGTCGGCGCCGCGGAGGAGCCCGTGGAGGGCGGCGTCCCCGGCCAGCCCGATCGCGGCGCCGAGCGCCGCGGCCCGCCGGTCGACCCCCGCGGCCGCGGTGACCAGCCAGGAGAGCGCTGCCGCGGCCGCCACGGTGGAGGCCAGGAGCTGAGGGTCGCCCCCATCGGTTCCCTGGACCCACAGGCGGGCGGCGCCGAGGAGCCCCGCCGTGGCGAGCAGGGGACCGGCCGGGCCGGTCCGCCGGACCACGACGGCCACCAGGAAGGCCACCGCGAACGGGATGAGCCCGTACGCGGCCATCGTGGTGGCCGGCGTGCTCCCGGCCCGTCCGAACACGAACAGGATCGAGGGGAGGAAGACCCGGACGACCTCCAGGGCGACCACGACGCCGAGTGCCGTCGCCGCCACCCGGGCGGGCGACGGGGAGGCCGCGACGCTCGTGCGCCTCTCGAGGGGATCGCTGGCTACCGCCGACACCGGGTCCAGCCTAGTCGGCCGGGGCCGCCGGGGGGAGAGAGGGGCATCTGCGAGACTGGTGGGGATGGGCAGCGACGGACCGACCGCACGCGAACCCGGCCGGGGCGGGGGCGGGGCGCCCAACCGCCTGGCCCATGAGACCAGCCCGTACCTCCTCCAGCACGCCCACAACCCCGTGGACTGGTACCCGTGGGGCCCCGAGGCCCTCGAGCGGGCCCGGCGGGAGGACCGGCCGATCCTCCTGTCGATCGGCTACGCCGCCTGCCACTGGTGCCACGTGATGGAGCGGGAGTCGTTCGAGGACCCCGAGACCGCCGCCCTCATGAACGACCACTTCGTCTCGATCAAGGTGGACCGCGAGGAGCGGCCGGACCTCGACGGGATCTACATGGAGGCCGTCCAGGCCATGGCCGGGCACGGCGGCTGGCCGATGACCGTCTTCCTGACCCCGGAGGGCGAGCCTTTCTTCGCCGGGACCTATTTCCCCGACCAGGACCGCCACGGGATGCCGTCGTTCCGCCGGGTCCTCACCGCGATCGCCGAGGCCTGGCGCGACCGCCGGGAGGAGGCCAGGGGCCAGGCCCGCCGGGTGCTGGAG
>JACQTL010000331.1 GCA_016210805.1 Actinomycetota bacterium
GCCCCGTTCGGCACGACGGCTCCGGCCGGGGCCTCGTACGGGGGGGAGGGCGGTTCGGTTGCCGGGCCCGGGGGGACTCACTAGATTGGGCGAGCGGCCATGATCGAGATGAACCTCGTCGGCGTGCGGATCGAGCTCCCCACGAACCAGCCCATCGTCCTCCTCAAGGAACGGGAGGGGGAGCGCTACCTACCGATCTGGATCGGCGCCATGGAGGCCACCGCGATCGCCTTCGCCCTCCAGGGCATCGTGACCGCCCGGCCCATGACCCACGACCTGCTCAAGAACGTCCTCCAGGAGACCGGGGTGAGCGTCGAGCGGATCGTGATCACCGAGCTCAAGGAGGGGACCTTCTACGCCGTGATCCACATGACCCGGGACGGCTCGAGCTACGAGGTCAGCTCCAGGCCCAGCGACGCGATCGCGCTGGCCGTGCGGGGGGACGTGCCGATCTTCGCGAACGAGGACGTGCTCACGGAGGCCTCGATCGTGATCCGGGACGACGAGGAGCAGGAGGTCGAGAAGTTCCGCGAGTTCCTCGAGCAGGTGAACCCGGAGGACTTCGCGTAGGGCGCAGCCCGTCGGTCGCCGCTGGAGTGACCTCGGCCACATGTCTCGCCCGCATCTCCGTGTCGATGGACGTCGCTCCATGATTGACATGCTGGGTGGGGGCCGGTAGCGTTCTTCCGCTGGCGTAATTACGGAGCTGTGATGGTCGACGAGCAGGGGTACAGGGTTCCGGAGGTCTGTCGGCTGGTGGGGATCACCTACCGCCAGCTCGACTACTGGGCCCGGACCGGGCTGGTCGTCCCGTCGATCCGGGAGGCCGGGGGGTCGGGCACCCAGCGCCTGTACTCGTTCCAGGACCTCCTCCAGCTCCGGATCATCAAGCGCTGGCTGGACACGGGTATCGCCCTCCCGAAGATCCGCAAGGCCATCGAGCACCTCCGCGAGGTCGAGGAGCCCCTTTTCGGAGTGACCCTAATGTCCGACGGGAACACCATCTACGCGATGGATTCCCCCGAGGCCGTGGTGGACCTCCTGCGCAAGGGCCAGGGCGTGTTCGCCATCACCGTGGACAGCGTGCGCGAGGACCTCGAGGCCCAGATCAGGAAGGGGCGGAGGCCCAAGCGCCCCGCAGCGGCCGGAGGGCGATGATCCGAAAGGCCAGAGGGAAGCCTCCGGTCGCCAAATCGGACGCCGTCCGCTTCGCTCACGCCAGCGAGCGCCAGTTCGCCAGCCTGCTGGACTTCTACCAGATCGAGTGGGAGTACGAGCCTCGCTCCTTCGACCTCGAGTGGGACCGGGACGGGAACGCGATCCAGCGGTTCACGCCGGACTTCTACCTGCCCCAGTACGACCTGTTCATCGAGATCACCACCTTGTCCCAGAAGCTCGTCACCAAGAAGAACCGCAAGGTCCGCCGGCTCCGTGAGCTCTACCCCGACGTGAAGTGCAAGATCTTCTACCAGCGCGACTACCTGTCCCTGGTCACGAAGTACGGCCTCGAGGACCGCGCGGGGTAGGGGGTGGCCGCGGCCCGTCACCTGGTCGACGGGATGAACGTGATCGGGACCCGGGCGGACCGGTGGTGGAACGACCCGGACGGGGCCATGCGCGGGCTCGTCGAGGAGTTCGCCGCGTACGCGCGGGCGACCGGCGTCGAGCTCACCGTGGTGTTCGACCGGCGGCTCCCCGGGATGGACGAGGGCGACCACGAGGGAGTCGAGGTCAGGTTCGCCACGCGGCGGGGCCGGAACGCGGCCGACCACGAGATCGAGGTGATGGTGGCGGAGGAAGCCGATCCCTCCTCGATCCGGGTGGTCACCTCGGACCGGCGCCTCTCGGAGCGGGTCCGGGAGATGGGCGCCCGGGTGGTGTCCTCGGGGACCTTCGTCCGGGACCTGGACGCCACCGTCGGGCGCAGCCCGTAGACTTCCCGGCGATGCGGTTCGCCCCTCACACCGACGAGGACGTCCGGGCCATGCTCGCCCGCATCGGGCTCTCAACCCTTGACGAGCTGTTCGACCAGATCCCCGAGCCGATCCGCCTGGACCGCCCCCTGGGGATCCCCGACGGCGTGTCCGAGATGGAGATCCTGGCCGACCTCAGGGAGATGGCCTCCCGGAACCGCCACGCCGACGAGCTGGTGTGCTTCGCCGGGGCCGGGGCCTACGACCACTACGTGCCTTCGGCGGTGTGGGCCCTGGCCGGGCGCTCCGAACTCTACACGAGCTACACGCCCTATCAGCCGGAGCTCTCCCAGGGGGTCCTCCAGGCCCTGTTCGAGTACCAGTCGATGATCTCGGAGCTCACCGCCCTGGAGGTGACCAACGCCTCCCTGTACGACGGCCCCACCTCGCTGGTCGAGGCGGCCCACATGGCCAGGGCGGCCACGGGCCGGCGGCGGGTCCTGGTCTCCGGAGCCGTCGACCCCCGCTACGTCCAGGTCCTCCGGACCTACGGGGTGGGGGAGGGGTTCACCGTGGAGA
>JACQTL010000332.1 GCA_016210805.1 Actinomycetota bacterium
ACCTGGACGGCGTGGGGTCGGACGTGGAGCTGATCGAGGGGGATGTCCGGGACCTCGACGGGGTGAGGGGCGCGATGCGGGGGGTGTCCCGGGTCTTCCACGAGGCGGCGATCCCGTCGGTGTTCCGGTCGGTGCAGGATCCCCTGTCCAGCCACGAAGTGAACGCCACGGGGACCCTCAACGTGCTGCTCGCGGCGCGGGACGAGGGGGTGCAGCGGGTGGTGTACGCGTCGTCGTCCTCGATCTACGGCGACGTGAGCGTGCTCCCGGTTCCCGAGACCGTCGCCCCGAACCCGATCTCGCCGTACGGGGCCTCGAAGCTGGCCGGGGAGAAGTACCTGGCCGCGTTCCACGGCTCGTACGGGATGGCCACGGTCTCGCTGCGGTACTTCAACGTGTTCGGTCCCCGGCAGGACCCGGGGTCCGAGTACGCGGCCGTGGTGCCGCGGTTCGTCACGGCCGCGCTCGAGGGCCGGGCCCCGACGGTGTTCGGGACGGGGGAGCAGAGCCGGGACTTCACGTTCGTGGGCGACGTGGTTGGCGCGAACCTGCTGGCGTCCGAGGCCCCTCGGGACGCCTGGGGCCAGGCCTTCAACGTGGCTTACAACGACCGGCACAGCCTCCTCGACCTGATCTCGACGATCCGCTCGCTGGTCCCCGGCGCGCACCCCGAGCCCGTCCACGAGCCCGCCCGCCCCGGGGACATCCTCCACAGCCAGGCCAACACGACCCTCGCCGAGACGGTCCTGGGGTACAGGCCCAAGTTCACCTTCGAGGAGGGTCTGTCCCGCACCGTGGAGTGGTTCCGGGACCACCACGGATAGCCCAACCTGACTGTCATCACCTCCCGCTAGTGTCGCTCGTGGTGTGAGGTGTCGGCCCGCAGGTACACGGACGAACAGTTGGCCGAGGCAGCGGCTCGGAGTCGCACGATGAGTGACCTGTTGAGGGCGCTCGGCCTCGTTCCGCGCGGAGCCAACTATGAGACGGTGAAGTTCCACGCCGCTTCGGTCGGAGTGGACCTCTCGGGGATCCTGTTCAGGCCCGCGCTCGGTCGGTGCTCGGACGAGGAGGTCGCGGAGGCGGTGAGGCGCTCTCGCTCGTACGCGCAGGCCCGCGTCCTGTTGGGCCTTTCCCCGCTGGGGAGCAACCAGGCGCTCAAGCGACGCATCGCCCGGATGGGACTCGATACCAGTCACTTCCTCGGACAGGGATGGAAGCGGGGAGACAGCACGCCGCCGGTCCCTCCGCGGCCGCTCGATGAGTACCTGATCGAAGGAAGGCTCGTCGCCACGAGCACGCTCCGGAAGCGCCTCATCGCCGAGGGCCTGAAGGAGCCGCGTTGCGAGATGTGTCGGCGAGAGAGATGGAACGGCAAGCCTATCCCCTTGGAGCTCGACCACGTGAGCGGCAGGCGTGAGGACAATCGGATCGAGAACCTCCGGCTCCTGTGCCCCAACTGCCATGCGCAGACGGACACGTATCGAGGGAGGAACATCGGGTCAGGGGGTTCGTATAGTGTCGGCGTCAGCCCGGGTGCCGGAATGCAGACGGGGGCGTCCTAAAAACGCCTGCCCGAAAGGGCGTGTGGGTTCGAATCCCACCCCGGGCACCGACCGCCGCCGGGTGCTTGACAAGCTTCGCAGGACCGCGGTTTCGTACGGTCGCGCGGACACTCCCGCGTGATGCCCGCCCGTGCCGCTTGGGGTGAGGGGGGATCGATGAGGGCCGACACGGAGACGGAAGCTGCGGTGATGCGGTCGTTCGATGAGCTCTGGAAGGCCTACGAGACACGGGACGGGGACAGGTTGCTGTCCCTCTTCGTGCCGGACGGGGACGTGCTCCTGTATGGCACGGGCGCCGACGAGAAGCGTGTCGGCCCGGCCGAGATCAGGGCGAACTTCGAGCGCGACTGGTCCCAGTCCGAGACGGCGTACCTGAGCTTCGATTGGCACTCCGTCTCGTCGGCGGGGGAAGTGGCACTGGTGGGGGCGGACGGAGCCGCTCACGTCAGGGTCGAGGGGCAGGACGTGACCATGCCGGTCCGGGCGACTATGGCCTTCGAGCGGCGCGGGGAGAAGTGGCTCGTCGCGCAGATGCACGTGTCCACGCCGGCCGGTGAGCAGGCCGAAGGCGAGTCCTGGGTCGCGCCATCCGGGTAGCGCCCTCCAGGCCTCCTACTCGCAGCCGGTGGCCGGGCCAGTGCCGGGTCCCTGGAGGCAGGTGTCGATCCCCGCACCTCCCCGCAGGACGTCGTCGCCCCCGCCGCCCTTCAGGACGTCGTTGGCCGCCCCGCCCTTCAGGATGTCGTCGCCCGCCAGTCCGATCAGCGTGTCGTTCCCCTTGCCCCCGGTGAGCACGTTCATCCGGAAGGACCCCGTCAGGTAGTCCCCCTTCGGGCCGCCGATCGCGTTCTCGATCGACATCAGCGCGTCGTTCCCCTGTCCGGTGGCCGTGCCCTTGCCCAGGTGCGCGGTCACCGCTCGGAGCGCGGAGGAGAACTTCACGGTGTCGACGCCCGCGCCGCCGTGCGCGAGATCGTCGCCGCCTCCGGGGATCAGCGTGTCGTTCCCTCCCTGGCCCAGGAGGACGTCGTTGCCCCCCCTGCCGATCAGGACGTCGTCGCCCCCGAGGCCGCACAGCACGTCGGGCCCGGGGGTCCCGATCAGGACGTCGGGCCCCGGCGTGCCGACCTGCGTGCACTCGCCGGCGTCGTCCAGATCCCACTCCTCGTTGGTGTCCTTGGGACCGGAGCACCCGGGATCGGCGGGGAAGTCGACCAGGCCGTCCCCGTCGTTGTCCACGCCGTCGTCGCAGGCCACCGCGCCATCCGTCTCGCTCGTGTCGCCGGGGTCCGTGCACCCTGGGTCGCCGTAGCCGTCGATCCGGAAGTCGGCCAGCGGGTCCGCGTCGTTCGTGATGCCATCGTCGCAGGCCGGGCCGTCCGGGTCGTGCTCGTTCGTGTCGTCCTCGCTCGAGCACCCCGGGTCCCCGATCTCCGGGTCGGGGTCGTGGTCGACGAACCCGTCGCGGTCGTCGTCGACCCCGTTGTCGCATGCCGGAAGCCCGTCGAGGTCCGTGACCTCGAGGTCGGCCAGGAGCTGCTCCATCCCCTCCGCCGACTGGGAGATGGCGTGTCCGCCGGGGAACATCTCGATCGACGTGCACCCGTACAGGCCGTCGGGCGCGTCCTTGCACAGGGTCGTCCCCCCCGCCTCCGCGGAGTCGAGGTAGTCCAGCGCGTGGTGCTGCATGGGCTTGTCGAGCGACCCGACCATCATCGTCAGCCGGGTGTTCGGGTACGTGTAGCTGGAGCCCTGGGTGTCCACGCTGTCCCTGTCCCACACCTCGGCCCACGCGGGGTCGTGGTCCCGGCAGGGTCCCGCCTGTCCCAGGAACCCGTACGGCGAGTCGACCTGCGCCGCGCTCGGTCCGTCGTAGGCGTAGCGGTCGTCCCATTCCCCGGTGATGCAGCCCTTCTTCATCGCGGCGTGCGGGGGCCCTCCCGTCGGGAACACGCCGTCGAGGATCGGAGCGAGCCCGTAGTGAGAAAGGGGGTAGCTGACCTGCGAGGCCCCTCCGCTCGATCCGACCAGGCAGAACCCGCATCGGCCCACGGCGCCCGTCGAGATCCCCAGGGGGACGTACAGGTTGTCGTGGATCCACCTGACCGCGGTCGCCGGCCGACAGCCGGTGTGAGCGGGTCCTATCTCCTCGCCCGGGATCGAGGCCATCCAGGCTCCGTTCGTCCACCTCACCTGGGCGACGGCGAACCCACTGGCCAGGAGGTCCTGCACCAGGCCCCTGGCGCGCTCGTCCGGCGACGTGTCGGAGCTCCCGTCGGACCAGTAGTAGGCGCCCGCGCCCCCGCTGAAGAAGGCCACCAGGCCGCGGGTCTCCCCCGCGGTCGGCAGGGCCGAGGCGATGCTCCCGGCCCGGATCGCCTGGACCCCGGGGCAGCTCACCTCCATGGCCACGCAGGCGAACCCCTCGGGGCAGCTACCCGGGGGCCGTCCGGTCAGCCTGAGGGCGCCCGGGGAGAGATCCCCCGGTGGCGCGTGATCGGCGACCGCCATCGACGAGGCGAACGGGCCCAGGGCCATTGTCAGGGCAGCTCCGAGGGAAAGGATCGGACCGCCGAGGCGGTGTATGGCGATGGCTCGTCGGAAGTACGGTTGCAGCTGGGTGGCTCCCCCTGTCGGGCGCCAATGGTACGGGGGATTGCGTGCCCAGACAAGGAAGCTGGGCCGCTTCGCCCCAGTTCCTCACCTATCCGCACGACCGCCCGGGGATGAGGCGTCAACCGTCGAGCAGCGCGGGATAGCTCGCGGATGCCCGCCATGGGGATCGCGATCGAGTCCTCAGCCAGGACCTGGACGCCCTCGGTCCTCCGGCGCCGATCCGGGTTTTGTCAACTCGGGGTGGTGACGTCCGCAGCCGCCGACGTGACCGGAGTTCGACCGTTGGCCATCCTCCGCACAATGTGCCTGGCGACGTGGGCCGCGTCTCGCTTGACCCCGATGAACAGTGTCGAGCCGAACGAGTACTGAAACGCCAATCCCATGAAGTACAGACCCGGAGACGACTCGACGACCCCACACCTCTCGAGCGGCCAGCCGTCCTCGCCGATCACGGGCAGGTCGATCCACTCGAACCGCTGCCGGAAGCCGGTGCACCAGATCACGTTGGCCACGTCGAGAGTGCGACCGCCGTCGAGCACCGGCCTGCCCTCCTCCACGCCGATGGTGCGCTCGAAGACGCGCTCCACGCCTGCGGCTTGAAGGTCACGGGTCTTGACCCGCAGTAGCGGGCCGCCGTGCGCCCGGATCTTGGGACGGATCCTGCGGCCCACCGGCGTCCGGATCGTCAGGACCCGCCGCGCGACGAACGACAGGACCGGCCACATCGGCCGCATCCGCGGGCTCTCGATATGGAACGGGACCTGCCCCGTGTCGCGGCCCGACAGCACCGTCTCGTGGCCCGCAGCCACCACCTCCAGGGCGATGTCCGCGCCGGAGTGCGCGGCACCCACGACCAGCACCGGACCGGGCCGAAGTTGCGACGGGTTCTTGTACTCGCTCGAATGCAGTTGCACGATCTCCGGGTCGAGCTTCCCGGCGAACGCGGGCGTGTAGGGTCGACCGAAGGTGCCCGTGGCCACCACGACGTTGTCGGCCTGGAAGCGGTCCTCGCCAGCAGTGACGAGGTAACCGTCACCGTTTCGGGCCAGGCGGTCCACCTTGACACCCGTTCGAACCGGCAGCTGGAACTTTGCCGCGTAGGCCTCCAGGAAGTCGGCCACCTGGTCTCGCGTCGGAAACGACCATCGTGGCGCCGGAAACGACATCCCAGGAAGCCCGTTGAAGTTGGCTGGGTTGTACAGCTTCAGCGAGTCGTAGTGCCGGCGCCAGTTGTCCCCCACCCTGTGCAGCGCGTCCAGGATCACGAACCGGTGGTCCCGTCGGGCGAGGTAGTGGCCGACGGCGAGGCCACCCTGGCCCGCCCCGATGATCACGGTTTCGAATCGTTGGTCGTTCATGCTTGCTCCTCCGGCGTTGTGGTTCCTGTCGTCACGTTGACGATGGCGCTCAGCTCGTTCTCGGGCGGCCCTCCGGAGCGATCACGGAGCATCCGGTCCGGGACCTGCCCCTGATGTTGGCGGTGCGTGGGACGTTGGCCTGCATGGCCTGCTCCTCTCTCCGGTCGGGTCCGGATAGGCTCGAGGACGACGCTACGGGCGGCCGGCCCGGCCTGAGAATCGGGAGTTCTCCCCATTTCCGTGGCCGCGCCCCTGAGGCGAGGGCCGGCCGATCCGCGCTAGCGGTGACTGGCGGCCGGGGTCCTCGGGAGGTCACCCAATGACACCAGGCCATGCTCCATGGCGAACAGGATGGCGGCGGCCCGGCTGGACACGCCCATCTTCCGGTAGGCGTTCTGGATGTGGCGGTCGGCGGTCTTGATCGAGATGTGGAGGGCGCGGGCCATCTGCTTGGTTTGCAGCCCGCGGGCCAAGAGACCGACGATCTCGGCTTCCCGCTCGGTCAACCCGGCCGGACGCTCCACTTGGGGAGCGGGTTGGCCGGCTGCCTCCACTACCGCCCGGACCATGTCCGGGTCCAGCCGACCGGCGCCCGCCTCCCGGACAAGCTCCTCGGCCGCTGCCTCAGCGGACAAGGCAGCCCGGTGGGGCCTCGGCTCGGTCATGGCGTGAAAGGCGTCGGCGGCGGCGAGGAGCCGGGCGGGCGGGGACAGAGAGGCCGCCGAGACTCCGCGGTGGTAGCCGGTCCCGTCGAGCCGTTCGTGGTGGTTGCAGGCGATCTCGGTCAAGGAGGCGAGCAACGGGGAACGGGAGAGGACCCGCTCGGTGTGGTAGGGGTGGAGCCTGACCTGTTCCCACTCGCCGGCCGAGAGCAGCCCCGGTTTCAGCCAGACGCGTGGAGACACCGCAACCCGCCCCAGGTCGTGCAGGTGCGCCGCCCGCCTCACCCGCTCCACGTCGGCGGGGTCGAACCGGCACCGCTCAGCCGCGGAGACCGCCAGCTTCGCCACCCCAGCCGAGTGCCCGGAATGAAACGGTGACAACAGGTCGGCGAAGTCGCCCATGGCGGCTAGGGCCCGGTCGATCTCTTTTCCCTGGAGGGTCAACCAGGGCTCGGGCTCGGCGGCTAGGGTCGCTTCCCAGGCGGATTCGGGGGCGTCGGCGGCGGCCAGCACCTCCGCCGCCTCGGCGGCGAATGCGTTGGCGATCTCGGGATCGAAGGCCTTGCCGGCTCGTTCTCGGATCACCGCGACAGCGTGGTCGTTACCGCCGATCAGGCGCTGGTAGGCGGCGTCCCTCGCCACGCCACCGATACGAATCGGGAGCGGGACCTCATCGCCCTTTGCCCTACCGAGCACCCCCTTGCCGTCCCATCGCTCGGTCAGGTACACGAACAGCCGGTGGATCGAGGGTGGGAGACCGAGCCTCTGGGCCATCATCTCCGCCACATCGCAGAGGGCGGCGAAATGGGGCCCTCCCTTGAGGAATCGAACCGCCCTCGGCAGCCGTCGTCCGATCTCGTAGGCCCGCCGATGCGGTGGAAGGTCGGGAGGGGTAACCGCTCGTACGACGCCGCCCAGCATCTGGGGGCTCGACCCGAACTGGACGGGTGTGATGTTCTCGGTCCTGTTTCCTCCAAAGATCCGGATGGAGATGTCGGCGTCGGTGGTGCACCCCGTGTAAGTGAGGAGACAGCAGTAATACGTGTGCGACTTGGTCTCGGGGTCGACGCCGAGGAGGCCGGCCAGCCTTTGAGCCATGAGGGTGGCGTGCAGTCCGTGCTCGAACGGGAAGCCCATCCCCAGGTCCGTCGCCAGGCAGCAGGCGGCAATCACCTCGGCGGCCCGGACCTGTTCGTTGCTGGTGGAGGCCTTCTCGTTCACCCAGCCAAGGGTACGCCCTTGAGCCGAGAGGATGTCCTGAGCCACCAGGTTGGGCTTCCCTAAGAACGCCGGTGAGAATTGAAGATTCCTGCGCCCGTAGCTCAATTGGACAGAGCGTCTGACTTCGGATCAGAAGGTTGGGGGTTCGAGTCCCTCCAGGCGCACTTCCCGCCCCACCACCTAGATAGAAAGTGCCCGGCCCCGGGCACGCTCTGGACTGACGGAGTTCGTGTACAGATCGGGTCCTCCGAGGGGGAGGGGGACGGATGACCGAGCTGGAGCTCGCCGTCCTCGGTGAGCAGTCGCACGTCGAGGTCGGATGGCGAGGCCGTGCACGCGGTCGGTCCGAGGGGCACTCGGTCGGTAGCCCCGTCAGCCCTCGCGGTCCGCGACCTTGGAGAGCGCCAGGCAGATCCCCCACAGGGCCACACCGAGGGCCATGTTGGCGAGGCCGGTCATGACCGTCGCGAAGCCGGCGCCGGTCGACGTCATCAGGGCGATACCGGTGATGGGGAACAGGCCCAGCACCACCCACGCGACGACCCTGAGCACCTGAGCGACGAGCCGGCCCGTGATCTGGATGGGCGGCCGGGCGGCCGCCGCCGGCTGGGGCATGGGGGCCGCCGCCGAGGGGGGAGGCGGCACCGCGGCGCCGGCCTCGAACGACTGGTAGGCCGCCCACGCCTCCGACCATCCCTGCTCCGTCTTGGGGAACCGCCGCGCCGGCTCGCCGGGCTGCTGGCGGTCCCAGATCGCGTACTGGTCCGAGGTGTACCCGAGGAGGTACCGCTGGCCGGAGTGGGAGTAGGTGGGTTGCTCGGACGGGGGCGGCGGCATGGCCATCGATCCTCCTGGTGGTCGCTCCGAGGAATGATGGGCTCCCGGCCTGCACGCGTCCAGCCGGCCGTCGCATCCGTGCGGGCCGGCTCGGGGATGGAGCCGACGGGCCTCCCACGTTGACACCCGCAAGCGGGCCCCGACATGATGCCGCCGCCCGAGCCCCGTACCCTGTCAGGAGGTGTCCTCCCTGGGCCAGCCGCCTCCGCCCGCCGCCCCTCCGCCGCCGGGGTCCCGGGCCCCCCGGTCGGATTCGCCGCTGGCCGTGGTCTGGGGCGCGGTGGCCGGGGTGCTGATCGCGTCGCTGGTGCTCGTGCTGCTCGTCGCTCGATCTGGGACGCCGGGTGGTCCCGACGGGTCGGTCACCCGGACCGTCGATCCCACCGCCACCCCCACCGCGGACGAGACCGCCTCGCCGCCGGGGCCGGAGGTGACGGGGCTCGTCGAGGAGGAGGCCATCCCCGGAGTGGGTGCCGACGTCTACGTTGGCGGCGGGCTGGCCAGGGTGCCGGTTCCCGCAGGATGGAGGCTGCTCGCCCGGGGGGATCGCCTGGACGACCCGGGCGGATACTCCGAGAGCGCGGTCCTCGAGAACTCCGGGTCGGGCGTCTCGCTCGGCGTCTACCTCCTGGCGGAGAGCACCGACCCCGCCGGCGCCCCGGCCACCGCCGAGGCCATCGCCCGGGAGTGGGTACGCGATGGAAGTGACGCCGGGTTCGAGCCCGCCCGGGCGGTGGGGCCATCCGGTGCCCTGGCCGGGGCCGCAGCCGTCCGCTATCGCTACGTGCGCGGCTCGGCGATCGAAGGCGAGGTGGTCGTGGCGGTCCGTGCGGGCGGGGTTACCCTGCTCGTGTTCGTGGACGCCGGCCAGGGAGAGCTCGAGGCGACCCGGGACGTCTGGGAACCGCTCCGCGAGGCCATCCTCGGGGATTTCGCGTCGTGACCACGGAGGACGGACATCGCATGTGACCGGTGTGGGGCGGAGAACCCGGAGCCGGCGCAGTTCTGCTGGCGGTGCGGCCGCGCGCTTCGAGAGCCTCGTGATGCGGGACCAAGGCGTCACTCGTACGCGGTCCAGCCCTCCGAGAGCGTCGCGCAACTGGCGCTCATCTCGACCCTCCTCCCGCACGCGAACCGCCGCGTGGCCAACGAGTACCGGTGGGCGCTGATCGTCGGGGGGACCGTGCCGCTCCTGCTGGCCGTCGTGGGGGTGCTGGGGCCCGCGATCATGATCGCGGCCTTCCTCCTGCCCGTGACCTTCCTGGTCTACGCCCACGACGTGGAGCTCTGGGAGGAGCGACCGGCCCTCACGCTAGCCGCGGTGTACCTGGTCGTCGCGGCAGGGGCCTCGCTCGTGTCGCTCGTCGCCTTCCGGTGGATGGGGGAGGACGCGTTCGCCGGGCTGCTGTTCGCGAACGCCGGCCACGGCGCCCTGACCGGGTCGCCGACCGGAGCGCTGATCCTCTTCGGCGTCGCCCTGCCCGTGGCCTCCGAGATCGTCCGCCAGGTCGGGCCGGTCATCCTGGCACGGCTGCCGGCCTTCGACGACATGATCGACGGGTTCACCTTCGGGGTGGCCTCCGGCGCCGCCTATGCCGCGTTCGAGACGGTGGTCGCGTTCGGTGCGGTGTTCACCGTGGGCCTCCACAGCGCGGACGCGCCCACCACGTGGGTGGTCGTGATCCTCAACCTGATGATCGTGAAGCCGGTGATCTACGGCGCCGCGACCGGCATGGCGGTGGCCGCCTTCTCCGGGCGCGGTGAGGGCTATGACGGGTTCACCCCCGCGTACTTCGGGACCCTGGGGCTGGCCATCGCCGCCAACGTCGCCTACTGGCTGGGTGTGCGTCTCCTGGCCGGAGCGCCGTTCGGGCAGGCCCTGGCCCTGTTGTGGGGGGCGGTGATCGCGGCGGTGCTCGTGGTGCGGGCCCGCGTGGTGCTGCAGGCCGCGTTGCTCGAGGCCGCCGTGGAGGATGCCGCCCGGAACGCCCGGCCGAGGTGGGCCACGACGGATCTGGCCTACTGCCCCGAATGCGAGAACGCACTGCTCCCCGACGCCCTGTTCTGCATCGTGTGCGGCGCCTCCGTGCGTGCCACCTCGATCGCGGCCCGCCGGCACATCCGCGAGCCGGCCGCGCCGGACTCCGAGGGGGAGCGGTGAGTGAGGAGCGACCTCAGACGTCGTCCTCCCCGCCGGAGGAGGAGTTCCACCTGGGGCCGGGTCGTCCGCTCCTGACCATCCTCTCGATCCTGGCAGTCATCGGGCTCGCAGGGCTCGGGTTCGGAGCCCTGCTGGGAGCCGAGGTGGACGTCGTGCCCTTCGTCCCCGAGCGGGGTCCCGACCGGGTGACCGGGGGCGGCCTGGGGGCGCTCCCCGGCGCCGGCGGGACGATCCCCTCGCTGCTCGCCGACCTCCACCAGGTCCAGACGTCTCCGCCGCCCTCCACCCCCGGCTCCCCGGGGGAGGCGTCGCCGATCGGGGATCCCGAGGACCAGCCCGGGGGCAGGCTGGAGCGGTTCGGGCCGAACGACGAAGGTGCGCTGGTCGTGCCGGACGGATGGGCGGTGGTGGCCCGCTCGGAGGACCTCATCACGCTCGGGACGGGCGACGGCGTTCGGTTCGGGGCGCGGATCGTCAGGGCCACCCCCGCGACCCCCGCCACGCAGCTCGTGACCGAGGCGCAGGCGAGGATCGTGGCCTCCAGCGCCGCCGCCCACGTTCGGACCAGCGACGTCCTCCCCCTCCAGGCCTTCGGGTCCCTGGTCACCCGATCGACGGTGGGCTACTCGGCGCTCAGGACGGACGCTCAGGGGGTCTCCTCGGTGGGCGGGAACATCTTCGCGTTCGTGAGGATCGACGGGCTCGCCCTCGTCGTGACCGCGGAGGTGACACCCGGGGCTCACTGGACGGCCCGGACCGAGGAGTGGCTCCCCCTCTGGGAGAGCGTGGTGTCGATCTTCGCCGGCGCGCCCCTGCCCGCGTAGGCAGGGGGCTATCCGCCGGTCCCCACGTCGACGCGGAACGCACCGCGGCCGTGCGTGAAGAGGTAGAGCTCGCTGGTCCCCTTGCGGAAGACCAGGTCCGAGACGATCGTGCTGGCCAGGTTCCCGTTCGCCGGGAACCAGGTCCGGCCGCCGTTCGGGGACTCGAAGAGCCCGGCGTCGGTCCCCACGAACACCATCCTCGGGTCGAGCGGGTTGATGGCCACCGCGGAGACGGGGACGTTCGGGATGTGGCCTCCGATGTCGCTCCACGTCGCCCCGCCGTCGGTCGTCTTCAGCACGTGGGGGACGTCGAACCAGCCGACCGTGACGTAGGCCGTCCGCGGGTCGCCGGGATGGATGGCGATGGATGTGATGTAGCCCCTCTGCTGGGAGAGGCGTGACCAGCTCGGAGGGCTCGCCGAGGCGTTCGTGGTGACGAAGAGGGCGCCACCGCTGGAGCCCGCGTAGACCACGTCGGTGTCGCTCGGGGCGATGGCGATCGCAGATACCCCCTCGGGGCCCGAGTAGCCCCCTCCCGTGAGCCGCTCGCTGGCGGCCACCCAAACGTCTCCGCCGTCCCGGGACCGCCACATGTAGTGGCCGCCGGTCCACAGGGTCTGGGGATCCCCGGGGTCCATGACGAACGGCGTGAAGAACAGCCCCGTGTCGTCGAGAGCGGGAGGTCCGAACTCGCTCGCGGTGATCTCCTCGAAGCTCCCGAACCCGCCCGTCGACGAGCGCATGATCCGGATCCCCCAGCTCCCGTAGATCTCCCCGTAGAAGAGGTCGTTGGCTGGTGCGATGGCCACGTCGAACCCGTCGCCACCGATCGCCCACCGCCATCCGCTGGGCCCGGCGCCGCGCGGACGGATCCACGTCCCGTTGTCCTGGGTCCCTCCCATCAGGATCGTCCCGTCGTCCGAGACGGTGCCGGCCCAGAACTGGGTGATGGAGAGGCCGTCGTTGAGCGGCTCGTAGACCACGTCGTTCAGCTGAGCCAGGGTCTGGATCCGACTCGGGTCGCACTCCGGGTTCGACAGGCGAGCCCGGTCGTCGCGTGTGCGGAAGACGCCCCCGTCGGTGGCGAAGTACACGGTCCGGTTGGTGGTCCCGTCGTAGCCCGGATCGAAGACGATCGCGTGGTGGTCGGCATGCATCGCCGGTGAGGGCGGCGGTTGGGTGAGCCACCAGTACGCCGCGATCGTGACGGTGCGGCCCCCGTCGTCGGATCGGAACGCATCGATCCCGCCGAGCCAGATGCGGTCCGGGTCCGTCGGGTCCACCGCGATCGCGTTGGCGTAGAAGCCCTGTCCTTCGGTGTCCGGGCAGTAGCTCAACCAGGGAGGGGTCCCACTGTTCCGCACCGACCACGTCCGCCCCCCGTCCTCCGATCGGAGCAGCGCGAGCGTGCCCGCGCTCCCTCGGGGGCTGTCCGCCGTCCTGGCCACCGAGGCGTACGCGATGTCCTGGTCGCTGGGGGCGAAGGATATCGACGCCAGCCCTCCGCGCTCGCCGTTCACCGAATCGATGACCTTCGTCCAGGACGCGCCCCCGTCCTCCGAGCGGTAGACGCCGTCGGGATACGAGTCGGCGCAGCTCGCCAGCACCACGTCGGGGGAGCGATCGGTCCGGATGGCCAGGTCCCCGCAGCCTGTCCCGCTCGACGCTCGGAGGACCGTCTGCCAGGTCCGGCCCCCGTCCAGCGACCGGGCCACGCCGGCCGTCGTCCCGGCGTACAGGACGTTCGGGTCCGTCGCGCTGATCAGTATGTCGTGAACCACCCGGAAGTCCGGGTTGCCGGTGGTGGCTCGGAGCAGGCGCCACGTGCTGCCGCCGTCGGTCGTCTTCATGATGCCGACGCCGTTGAACGGCGCGGCGTCGTACCGGTTGGACCAGTGCTCGCCCGTGCCGACGTAGAGCACGTCCGGATCGTGGGGGTCGATCGCGATCGAGGAGACCCCGATGTTCGAGAATGTCTCGGTCAGCGGTTCCCAGGACGCTCCGGCGTCGATGCTCTTCCACACGCCTCCGGCGACCCCTCCCGCATAGAGCACGTCCGTGTCGTGGGGGTCGACAACGAGCGCTCGCACCCGTCCTCCCACGTTGGTGGGGCCGAGCGGCGTCCACTCGCGCGCGAACGCGCCCGGCGCGACCGGATCGGTGGCGGCCTGGCGCAGCATCCGCATGACCTGATTGCGCGCGGCCAGGTACCGGGCACCGGCTGCTGCCGAGGCGGGGGCGGCCCGCACCGCGCCGAGCGCCTGAGCGCGCGCCATCGCCACCCCGGCCTTGAAGCGGCGGTACGACGGGGTCTGGAGGTCGACCGAGGGCTCCGAAGCCGAGGGAGGGCCGGGGCGGGCGACGACCGGTCCGAGGGCGGCGAGCCCGAACGTGGCCACCGCCACGAGGAAGGCGGCGACCGGTCGTCGCCTCGCATCGCGCGGGGAGGCTGTCTGGTCCAAGGTTCGGGCCACCTCCGGGGCCGGTGTCCGAGGATACCCGGCCCGCTCGTGACGCTCACGGAGCCGACGGTCCGCCCGGGTCGCATGTCGGTCTGCCTCATCCGGGGGGGCCTTGCCGGTCCCCTGCAGGGGCGCTCCTTCGGCCGCCCGTCCTCGGGTGCACGACTTGAGCCCTTTCTCCTTGACACGGGCGAAGACGGGAGGTGAACATGCCTTCGGTGAGGGAGCGGTGTTCCTTCCGCTTCTGTGGGGGGGGGAGAGATGCAAGCGGGGGATCTGCGGCGCACTCGTCTGGGCGCTATCTCGTTCCTCTGCCCCCGTCCTCGTGATCCGGGCTCCGAACCGGCACAAGGGCGTGATCACGTCCCGATAGCGGGGAGGTGCCGTGGACTGTCCAAGATGCGGTACGGCTAACCCGGAGGCCGCCAGGTTCTGTCACCGCTGCGGCGACGGGCTGCGAGGTGAGGGGCGAACCGGCCGGGGCGGGTCCTTCGCGATCCAGTCGGCCGAGAACGTCACTCAGTTCGCCCTGATCTCCACGATCATGCCGCACACCAACCGGCGGGTCGCCGACACCTACCGATGGGCTCTGATCGTCACCGCAGCGGCGATCCTCGGGCTCGTGGCGTTCGGCCTCGTCCCGGCGGCGATCGTGGCCGGGGCGGTCCTCGTCCCGATCACCTACCTCATCTACCTCTACGACGTGAACCTCTGGGAGGACGCCCCGGTACCCCTGGTCGTCGGCCTCTTCGTGGTCACGGGGATCCTCTCGGTGCTGGTCTCGCTGGTCTTCTTCCGGTGGGCCTTCCTCGGGGAGTTCGCGCAGTTCCGGGGAGCGAGGGTCGGCGGGGATGGCGTGAGCATCCCGATCGATGCGCTGCTGATCTTCGCCGTGCTCCTCCCGATCGTGGCGGAGGTGGCCAAGCAGATCGGCCCCGTGTTCCTGGCCGGCCGGCCGCAGTTCGACGACATGATCGACGGCCTCACGTTCGGCATCGCCGCGGGGACGGCCTACGCGGCCGCGGAGACCCTCGTGGTGTTCTGGCCAGTCATCACCGGGGACGCCACGATCGGAAGCGGCCTTTCCCTGTGGACCACCGTCGTGCTGAACCTCATGCTGATCAAGCCGCTGATCTACGGGACCGCGACCGGGATCGCGGTGGCCGCCTACTCGGGCCGCGGTGAGGGCTACGACGGGTTCACGCCCAGCTACTGGGCCAACCTGGCGTTCGCCATGGGGGCCAACGTCCTCTACTGGTTGGGGAACCATCTCCTCTCCTACGCCGCCTTCGGCGAGCTGCTCGGGATGCTGTGGGGACTGGGCATCCTCGCCGTGCTGGTGATCCGGGCTCGCGTCCTCCTGCACACCGCGCTGCTCGAGGCGGCGCTCGAGGATGCCGCGAAGGAGCATCCGGCCAGGGGCGCCGGGGAGATGGGGTGGTGCCCCGAATGCGAGATGCCCATCCTCTCCGGGGCGCTGTTCTGCGTGGCCTGCGGTGAGTCGCTCCGGGCCACGACGGGCCCGGCCCGCCGGGAACTAAGGAGCGCGGGAGGTGCCTCGTGAGCCAGCAGCCTCCGCCTCCGCCCGGGTACGCTCCCCCGCCGCCTCCGGGCCCGCCGCCGGGTCCCCCAC
>JACQTL010000336.1 GCA_016210805.1 Actinomycetota bacterium
GGGCCGGGAGATGGGCGAGGGCGGGAGGGACTCCTCGGGGCCGGAAGAGGCGGGGGAAGGTCGCCTCTTGCGACGCACCGAGCCCTCCCGCCCTCGCGAGGCCGCCGGGGGTGGATGGGGTGGGCGGCGGCCGGGCGCGGCCGGGTGGCCGCGGGATCAGCTCTTCAGGAAGTCGGGGATGTCGAGGTCCTCCTCCGCGTCGAACACCACGGTCTGGCGGGCCGGCTTGAACAGGTCGTCCTCGTCCTCGTCCTCCAGGATCGAGGGGATGGGAGGCAGCTCGTCGTCCGCCTCCTCCCCGGCGCCCTGGAGCGACCCGGCGGGGACCGCCGACTCCAGGAAGGCCGGGACCCGGGTCTCGCCCAGGCGGGTCCCGAGCTTGTCGAACCCGGCCGCGATCACCGTCACGCGGACCTCGTCGCCCAGGACGTCGTCCACGACCGCGCCGAAGATGATGTTCGCGTCGGGGTGAGCCACCCGGGTGATGGTCTCGGCCGCCCGGTTCACCTCGTGCAGGGCCAGGTCCGACGGGCCGGCGATCGACAGCAGCACGCCCTTGGCCCCCTCGATCGAGGACTCCAGGAGGGGCGAGGAGATGGCCGCCTTGGCGGCCTCCTCGGCCCGGTCGGATCCCGAGCCGTGGCCGATGCCCATGAGGGCCGAGCCGGCGCCGGTCATGACCGCCTTCACGTCGGCGAAGTCCAGGTTGATGAGGCCCGGGGTCATGATCAGGGAGGTGATCCCGTCGACCCCCTGGAACAGGACCTGGTCGGCCATCCGGAAGGCGTCGATAATGGGGGTCGTCGCGTCGGAGACCTGGAGCAGCCGGTCGTTGGGGACGATGATCAGGGTGTCCACCGCCTGCTTCAGCTCCTGGATCCCCATGTCGGCCTGGGTGGCCCGCTTGCGTCCCTCGAACGAGAACGGGCGGGTCACCACGCCGATCGTGAGGGCGCCCAGGTCGCGGGCGATCGAGGCGATCACGGGGGCCCCGCCGGTGCCCGTCCCCCCGCCCTCGCCGGCCGTGATGAACACCATGTCGGCGCCCTTGAGGACCTCCTCGATCTCCTGGCGATGCTCCTCGGCGGCCCGCCGGCCCACCTCCGGGTCCGAGCCGGCGCCCAGGCCCCTCGTGGTCTCGCGGCCGATGTCCAGCTTCACGTCGGCGTCGGACATGAGGAGGGTCTGAGCATCCGTGTTCACGGCGATGAACTCGACGCCCTTCAGACCGCCCTCGATCATCCGGTTCACGGCGTTCACGCCGCCGCCGCCCACGCCCACGACCTTTATGACGGCGAGGTAGTTCTGGGGAGCCTGCATCATCGTGCCCTCCGCTCCGGTCTCGGGGCCGGGACGCTGCCTTTCGACCCTTCAGCCTGTCTACCAGGGGAAACGCTCGCGGCGGATCCCCCTGTTTGAACCTCTACTTGAGGTCGATTGTCATATCAACCTCACCTGCAAGGGCAGGAGCCTAGTACGGAATGCCAGGTCCGTCAAGCAACAGCTCACCTCGGGTTGCCACGTCCCGTGACACAAACGGGAGGTCGAGGGCAGCTTGCCTCGGGTGTCCCCGACCGGGTATGCCTTCCTCCCATGGAGGAGGGTGAGGGTGCCTGGGGGTGAGGTGGGGGGCAAGGTCGAGCCGGTCGGCCTCCGGGAGCTCCGGATCCTGGACGGCCCCAACCTCTACTTCACCCGTCCGGCCATCAAGCTCACCCTGGGGGTCGGGGGCTGGTCGAGGGCCACCGAGCACCGGGCCCTGCGCCTGGCCGGGCAGGCCGGGCTCCCGGGGACCGGCCCCCGGGCCGGCCGGGGCCCGGGGATCCGTCCCGGCCTCCCCCGCACCCAGCAGAGGCTTCGGTTCGTCACCCGCCTGGCCGCCCACCTGACCCGCGTCCTGGCCGGGGCCGCCGGGACGCGCCTGGCCGTTCGGGCGCGCCCCGGTCCCTCGCCCGACACGATCGTCGTGGCCTACCCGTGGCGCCACCGGGGGATCGCCGAGGCCCTGGGAAAGGAGGTGGCCGGCGTCCTCCGGGCGATGCTCCGGTCGGGCTCCGATCCTTCCCGCCTCGTGGCCGGCGCCGCGGCCAGGGTGGCCCGGACCGACCCGGGCCCCTCCCCCACCGTGCCCCGGCCCCGGATCCCGGTGGTCGCGGTGACCGGGACGAACGGGAAGACCACCACGGTCCGGCTCCTGGCCCACATCGTGCGGGCGGCCGGGCGGACCGTCGCCTACTCGTCCACCGACGGCGTCTTCGTGGACGGGCGCCCGGTTGAGGAGGGCGACTACTCGGGCTTCGGCGGCGCGGGCCGGGCCCTCACCCAGCCCGGTGTCGAGGTCGCCGTCCTGGAGACGGCCAGGGGCGGCATCCTCCTCCGCGGGATCGGGACCACCCACAACGACGTGGCCGTCGTGACCAATGTCTCCGCCGACCACCTGGGCCTCCACGGGATCCACACCCTCGACCAGCTGGCCGAGGTCAAGGCCACGATCACCCGGATCACCCGCCCGGACGGCTGGGACGTCCTGAACGCCGACGATCCCAGGGTCCTGGCCATGCGCCGGGGCATCCGGGGCCGGCCCTGGCTCTTCTCCACGGACCCGGACCACCCGGCCCTTCGCACGGCCCTGGAGGAGCGGGGCCGGGCGGTCACGGTGATCGACGGAGCCATCTCCGTCCTGGAGCCCGGGGGGAGCCCCAGGTTGCTGGTCCCCCTGGAGGACGTGCCGGTCACCCTGGCCGGGATCTCCACCCACAACATCCAGAACGCCCTCGCGGCCACCGCGGCCGCCCTCGGCATCGCCCTGCCCGTCGAGGCGGTGGTCGAGGGGCTCCGCACGTTCGTGATGGACCCGGAGAGGAACCCCGGCCGGTCCAACCTGTTCGAGCTGGAGGGGCGGGTGGTCGTGATCGACTACGCCCACAACGAGGCCGGGCTGGCCGGCCTGGTCGAGACGTGCCGGGGACTCCGCCCTCCCCGGGGAGAGATCTGGCTCGGCTACTCGACGGCCGGGGACCGGAGCGACGAGATCGTCCACGGCCTCGGGTACGTCGCCGCGCGGGGGGCCGACCACGTGGCCATCGCCGAGCTCCCCCGCTACCTGCGCGGCCGCGACCGCCGGGAGCTCATCGGACTCCTCCGGGCCGGGGCGGTGGACGGCGGCAAGGACCCCGACGACGTACCCGACTTCCCGGACGAGCTCCGGACCCTCGACGCGCTGCTGTCGCGGAGCCGCCCCCGCGACGTGGTGGCGGTCACCGCCCTCGGACAGCGCTCGGAGATATTCGCCGAGCTGGAGCGCCGCGGCGCGACCCGCGTGTCGCCGAGCCGGGCCAGGAAGCTGGCCCGGGCGGCCCGGCACCGCGCCCCTGCCTCGCGCTGAACGGGCGATCGTGGAGCGGCTGGGGGAAGCGAGGGGTTGAAGCCCCCGGTCCGGTGCCCGACACTGGTGCCGATGGCCATCACCCCGCCCGGCACCGCATGACTCCCGACACGCCCGCCACGATGCTCGCTCCGTCCCTGGAGCTCTACTCGCCCCTGGCCCTCCACGTGCGGAGGGCGGGGGGGCAGGTCGTGGGGCGACCGTTCGAGATGGCCGCCATCGAGCAGGAGCTCTCCTCCTCCGCCGCGGGGCGCCTGGCCGCGGTGACGCTGGAGGGCGAGCCGGGGATCGGCAAGACCCGGCTCCTCGTGGCCGCCGCGGAGGCCGCGACGCGCGCGGGGTTCCTGGCCGTGGCCGTCACAGCGGACGAGGAGATCCGGGGGCCGTTCCTGGTGGCCCGGGCCATCTTCGGGGACCGCCAGGCCCGGCAGGCCGCGGCCGGCACCGAGGCCGGCGAGGCCCTGGACCGGGCGGCCGCCGCGCTCGTCGGGGTCGACGACCCCGGGCTGGCCGCGATGCCCCGCGACGAGCGGTTGCTCCGGACGTTCGACCTGGGAGCCGTGGCCCTCCGGGCGCTGGCCGGGGAGCGGCCCGTGGCCCTGCTCGTCGACGACCTCCAGTGGGCCGACCAGGACAGCATCCGGCTCCTCCGGTACCTGGTCCGGGCCGGCGTGACCGCACCGATATTCCTCCTGTTCGCGATCAGGCCGGAGGAGACCGCGGAGGTCTCCGAGATCGTGAACCTGATCGCGGACATGGAGCGGATGGGGCTGGTCCGCCGGCTCCACCTGGCCCGGTTCACGCAGGTCGAGACGGGCCTGTTCCTGCGCCAGCTCCTGGGCGGCGAGGTCGACGGGCCCGGCGTCGCCACCGTCCACGCCCAGGCCGAGGGGGTGCCGTTCATCATCGAGGAGCTCGCCCAGGCGTACCGCGACGGGGGGATGCTCCAGGAGATCGACGGCGTGTGGCGCATCGGCCGGGGCGCCGAGCGCCTGGTCCCCTCCGCCGTCCGGACCCTGATCCAGCGCCGGGCCGCCCGGCTCCCCGACGCGACCCGCGGCGCCCTGGCGGAGGCCGCGGTGGTCGGGAGGAGCTTCAGCCTCCGCGACCTCCGCGCCGTCAAGGTGCACCTGGGCGATCCGGGGGCCGAGGCCGACGACCTGGCCGGGGGCCTCGCTCCGGCGGTGGCCGCCGGGCTCCTGGTCCAGCACCCGGAAGGGTCCGCCGCCGACTACACGTTCACCCACGAGCAGGTCAGGGAGTTCGCCACGGCGGCGCTCACCGTCCCCCGGAGGCGGGCCATCCACGGCGCGATCGTGGACATACTCACGGCGGGGGCCGACACGAACCCGGCCTGCTTCGCCCTGCTCGCCCAGCATGCCCTGGCCGCCGGCGACGCCGCCCGGGGGGCGCGGTACTCGGTGGAGGCCGCCAGGGTGTCGCTCGAGTCGAACGCTCCTGACGAGGCCCTCCGCCTGATCGACACCGCCCTCCAGGTGGCCGCCGACCCCCAGGATCGGCTCACCCTCCTGCGGTTCCGCGACGACGCCCTCGACGTCCTCCGGCGCTCGTCGGACCGGCTGGAGGCCCTGGCCGAGATGGGGGCCCTGGCCGAGGCCCTCGGCGACGAGCAGGCCCAGCTCGACGTGATGCTCCGGCGGGCCGCCGCGCTCCGCCACTCCGAGGACCTGGACGGCGCGGCCCGGGTGGCCGCCGAGGTGCGCCGACGCGCCACGGAGCGGGGGGACCGGGCCACGGAGCTCGCCGCCTGCCTCGAGCTGGGCCAGGACCTGGTGGGCGCCCCCCTGGGGGAGGCGTTCGTCCTGGCGCCCGGCGACGAGGTGGACATCGAGGCCGCCGACGAGGCCTACGGAGCGGCCGCGAGCTTCGCCCGGGAGCTGGGGGACGAGCGCGCCCTGGCCGCGGCGACGCGGGAGCTCGGGGTGCTCAACACGGCCAAGCTGGCCCGGGCCTTCTTCGAGGTCATGGCCTCCGGAGAGATGCCGGAGAACCTCCTCATGCACCCCCCGATCGGCGGCAACTTCATGATGGCCCAGTCCCGGTTCGAGGAGGCCCTGGGGATCTTCGAGCGGCTCGACGACCGCCGGGGCGTGATGTCCACGATCATCGCCATGGCCTACACGAACTGGGGCCCGGACGTGGAGCTCGGCTCGGCGAAGCGGATCGAGGAGATCCGCCGGCTGTCCACCCGGTTCCGCTCGCTCCGGACCGAGAGCGAGCGCCAGCAGGCCGAGGTCCAGATGCTCTACGGCGTCCACGTCTACGCCAGGGCGTACGGGTTCCCCGACCTCGCCCTGCAGCGCGGGGAGGAAGGGTACCGGCTGGCCAAGCTCCAGGGCGACCGGACCGTCGAGTTCCTGTCGGCAGGCGGGATGGCCCTCCAGCACCTGGAGCTCGGGGAGGTCGAGGAGGCAGAGCGATGGCTGGATCGCGCCGCGGCGGCGGCCTCCGCCGCGCCCACCCCCCTCCGGGCCCGCCAGCTGGAGATGTGGCGGGGCCTGGCCGCGGCGGGCCGCGGCGAGGCCGAGGCCATGCGCCGCCACCTCGAACGGGCCGTCGACCAGGCCTCCGATCACGGGCGCCCCGCGGCCCGGTGCGAGGCGCTGGCCGCGCTGGCCGTCGCGGCGGCGAGGGTCGGGGCGGACCGGGGGGACGGGGACCTCCTGGCCCTGGCCGAACGGTCGGCCGACGCCGTCCTGCAGCTCGCCGCCGGGCTTCCCGGGAACCCGTCGTGGCCGTCCGAGGCCCGAGCCGCGCTGGCCCAGGTGGCCCTGGCCGGCGGGGACGTCGCCGCGGCCGCCGAGCACGCCCGGGCCGTGATCGACTGGATCGAGAACGACCCGCACATCCGGCCCCTGGCCCTGGACATGCGGGTGATGGCGGAACGCGCGATGCTTTTCGGCGGGACCGACGAGGAGCGCGCCGCCCTCCGGGCGCGCGCCCAGCGGCTGGTGGGGACCACCGCCGAGCGCGTCCTCGACGAGGGCGTCCGGGTCCGGTGGCTCCGGGCCCCGCTCCAGCGGGAGCTGGTCGAGATGGCCGGCGGCGTGGAGACCTCGCTCGAGCTGGTCAGGTCCTCTCCCCTGTTCCCCGTGGAGTTCCCC
Source organism: Actinomycetota bacterium (assembly GCA_016210805.1). Classification (GTDB taxonomy): domain Bacteria; phylum Actinomycetota; class UBA4738; order UBA4738; genus JACQTL01. The sequence goes on from JACQTL010000336.1 coordinate 6,511, forward strand.
GAGCCGGAGGGCGTCGCCGCCGAGATGACCGAGGAGGACTCCCGGCTCCTCATGCTCCTGATCGAGGGCCGCACCAACCGGGAGATCGCCGAGGCCCTGGACACCGACGAAGAGCAGGTCACCCGGCGACTCGGTGAGCTCTTCGGGCGCATCGGGGCCTCGTCGCAGGCCGACGTCGTGGCATTCGCGTTCCGGGCCAGGGTGGTGTAGCGATGCTCAGGGCCCGGGTGGACAGGCACCGCTGCATCGGGGCCGGCAACTGCGTGATCATCGCGCCCACCGCTTTCGGCTGGCTGCCGACCGGGTTCCCCAAGACCGAGGTGCTCGACGCCGAGAGCGTGGAGGAGGAGCGGCTTCGCGAGGCCGCCCTGGCCTGCCCGACCCAGGCCATCGTGCTGGAGGAGTTCGAGGAGCTCCTTCCCTGGCAGCTCCGGGGGCAGGCCACGCCAACCCGCCGCGTCGTCAAGACCTTCATGTTCACCGACATCGTCGGCTCGACCGGCCTGGTCGAGGCGCTCGGTGACGAGGCCTGGGAGTCGCTGCTCCGGTGGCACAACGAGACGCTCCGCGGGATCTTCGCCGCGCACAAGGGGGAGGAGATCGTCGGGACCGGCGACGGGTTCTTCGTGGGCTTCGACAGCCCGGACGCCGCCCTGGCCTGCGCCGTGGCCATCCAGCGCAAGCTGGCCGAGCATCGCCAGCGCCACGGCTTCGCCCCCCAGGTCCGGATCGGCGTCCACGCGAGCGACGCGACCCAGGTGGGTAGGAACTTCGCCGGCAAGGGCGTCCACGAGGCCGCCCGGATCGCGGCGCTCGCCGAGGGGGGCGAGATACTGGCCAGCCGCGACACGGCGGCCGGGACCCGCCACGAGGCCGGGGAGGGCCGCACCGTCCGGCTCAAAGGCATCACCGAGCCCATGGAGGTCGTGGCCGTCCCCTGGAAGTGAGCCCATGCGGGGCCGACCTCCTCCGTGGACTCCGCAGCCGCGGGTCCGTACTGTTCCGCTCCGGGGACGGTCAAGGATGGGGAGTCGGCTGATCACCGGAAGACGCGCCTGGGAGACGCTCGTCGCCGTGGTGGCGACCGGGGCCGCCCTCTACGTCCCCCTCGTCCTCGCGCTCCACGTCCCCGACGGCCCGGCCCTGGTCGCGGTCGAGTCCCTGGTCACCGCGGTGTTCCTGGCCGACATCGTGGTCCGGCGCCGCCAGGCCTCGGCGGCCCGGGCGGCGGGCGGCCACGCCACCGAACCTCCCGAGCGGTTCCCCAGGGTGGCCCTCCTGGCCGACGTCCTCGCGGCGCTGCCGCTCTCGCTGGCGCTGGGGCGGACCCCCCTCCTCCTGATCCGGCTCCTGAAGCTCAACCGTGTGGCGTGGGCCATGCGGGTGTGGCGGCACCGCGACGTGAAGCGCTCCAGCGTGCTGCGCCTCGTGTTCTTCCTGTACTGGCTGGTCCTCGGTACGCACGCCCTGACCGCCGGGTGGATCGCGATGCGGGGACCCGAGGAGCCGGGGGCCTGGGCCGCGTACGTGGCCGGGCTCTACTGGGCCGTGATCACCCTGGCCACCCTGGGGTACGGCGACATCACGCCCGACGGGACGGCCCAGCGGCTGTACGCCGTGCTGGTCGCGGTGCTCGGCGTCGGCGTGTACAGCTACGTGATCGGGAACATCGCCACGATCCTGGCCAACCGGGACCCGGCCAAGGCCGACTACCTCCGCCGGCTCGAGCAGCTCGGCGCCTTCATGCACTACCGGGAGATCCCGCCGGACCTCCAGGAGCGCATCGTCCGCTACCACCGGTACCTGTGGCAGCAGGGGCTCCTGCACGACGAATCCGACCTCCTCGGCCACCTTCCCCCCAGCCTGCGCACCGAGGTCTCGCTCTTCCTGAAGCGGGACCTGATCGAGGCCGTGCCGCTGTTCCAGGGGGCCGACGAGGAGCTCCTCCGCGAGATCGCCCTGGAGCTGGAGCCGGTGGTGTTCATGCCCGGCGACGAGATCATCCGGGAGGGCGAGCGGAGCCGCGAGATGTACTTCATCAGCCGGGGCACCGTGGAGGTGCTGGGCCCCGAGGGCGACGAGGTGAAGGCCCGCCTCACCAGGGGCGACTTCTTCGGGGAGATGGCCCTGCTGTTCGACCGGGCGCGCTCGGCGACGGTCCGGGCCGTGGAGTACTGCGACCTGTACCGACTCCGCCGGGAGCTCTTCGAGCGCGTGCTCTCGCACTACCCCGAGGTGGCCGAGAAGATCCACGAGCGCGCTCGCGGCCGCCTCGAGGCGCCGTGACGCCGGGCCGAGCCCGCGGTGCGGCGTCCCGGGGTCTCACTCGCGGGGGTCTCGACCCGCCCCCGCGACGATGCCGGCCACGTCGAAGCGCTCCCCGGTCTCGCGCTCCGAGACCTCCCAGAGGCGGCGCCCGGCCTCCGGGTTGAGGGAACGCCGGAGGAGGGGCCGACCGACCGGGGCGCCGAACGTCCCCCACCTCGGCGCGTACAGCCGGCCACCACGCGCGTCCGGGTCGGCGGCCGCTCGGAGCTGCGGGAGCGCTCCCCGGTCCGGGGCCATGCCCACGTTCCTGGCCGCCAAGTGCCAGAACCGCTGGCTGAGTCCGCCGCCGGTCTCCTGCACGCTCCGCGCCTGGAGCTCGGTGTGGGAGAGGCCGGGGTGGGCCACCAGGCTGGCCACGTTCGCGCCGGCCGCCTCCAGGCGCCGGTGGAGCTCCACCGCGAAGTGCACGTTGGCCAGCTTCGACCGGCCGTAGGCCCGCCAGGGGTCGTACCTGCGGCGGAGGTGGGGATCCTCGGGATCGACGGCCCGGCCCGTGTACCGAGCGAAGCTGGTGACCGACACGACGCGGCCGGCCGGAGACCCGAGCAGCGACGGGAGCAGGTGCCGGGTCAGGACGAAGTGGCCGAGGTGGTTCACGCCGAGCTGCATCTCGAAGCCGTCGACGGTCGCCCGTTCGGGGATCCCCATGACCCCGGCGTTGTTGATCAGGAGGTCGATCCTTGGGTGCTCGGCGACGACGGCCGTCGCGAAGGACCGGACGGAGTCGAGGGAAGCGAGGTCCAGGTCGCGCAGCTCGAGGTCGGCTCCCGGGGCGTCTTCCTCGATCGAGCGGCGCGCCTCCTCCGACCTGTCCCTGTTGCGCGAGGCCATGATGACGTGCGCGCCCCTCCGGGCGAGCTCGCGCGCCGTCGCGAGCCCCAGGCCGCTGTTCGCTCCGGTCACCACGGCGACGTGGCCGTGCTGGTCCGGGATGTCCCTCGACGTCCAGGCCACTCTCGTCCGACCTCCAGGGTCGCAGGGCGACCCCCTCGCATCATGAGGCAGCCGGCCCTGGGCCGCGAGGGGCGGCCTTCGAGGCCGTCGCCGGATGGCCGGTTCGACTGCCCAGGAGCTCCTCGATGCCAGCCTCGAGTTCGGCGGCTGCTGTTAACTCCCCATACCTCGGGCGTCTTCCCCCAAATCGTGGTGTCGGAGGAC
>JACQTL010000339.1 GCA_016210805.1 Actinomycetota bacterium
AGTTCACGAAGAGCGTGCCGTCCACCCAGGCGAACCACAGGGGGACGACGTGGGGGGCCCCGTCGGGCCCCACGGTGGCGAGGCGGACGGTGGGCTGGTCGTCGAGGTACGCGTCCATCTCCTCCGCGGACAGGGAGATGTCGTACTTCCTACCGATCGTCACCCGGCCTCCTCCTGAGCTCGACCGGCACGGGGCCGCCCCCGGCCTCCCCTCCGTGGTCGTGTCCCCGTCCCAGGTACCGGACCCGGAGCCACTCCCCGACCATGGGGGCCAGGGTCTCCGAGGCGTCCTCGGGGAGGAAGTGCGAGCAGCCCGGAAGCAGGGCCAGGGACGACATGGGCATCGCCTCGTTCAGCCGGTCGGCCAGCTCCACGGGCAGGAACGGGTCCTCCTCACCCCACGCGATCAGGGCCGGCACGTCGAGCGCGGCGAGGTCCCCCTCCCGCCCGACCAGGCCCCGGCCGTCGATGGCCCGGACGGCTCGGAAGAACGCCGCGGCGCCCTCCGGGCCGGCGAACGCCCGCCGGTACGTCGCCAAGAGCTCCTCGGGGCGCCTCTCCTCCCTGGCGATCCCCAGCTCGAAGGTGAGATCCATCACGCCCGCGACGAGCTCGGGCGTCTCCTCCTCCGCCCGGGCATCCTGGAGCATGCGCACGCCCTCGATGGGCCAGCCGTCGAAGGCGGCGGCGTCCAGGAGCACCATGGCCCGGACGCCGGCTCCGTCCAGGGCCAGGAGCTGGGCCACCGCGCCGCCCAGGTCGTGACCGACCACCGCGAACCGGTCGATCCCCAGGCCGGCCAGGAGCTCGGCGACGTAGCCCGCCTGGGCCCTGACGTCGAGCCGGGGCCCGTCCGGCTTCTCCGACGCCCCGTACCCGAGGAGGTCGACGGCCACGCCGCGCATCCCCGCGGTCCACACGGCGGGCAGGAAGTGCCGCCACAGGTGGGAGGACGTCGGGAACCCGTGGAGGAAGACCACCGCGGGGCCCTCCCCGACGTCGACGTAGGCCAGCTCGCCTCCCGAGGTCCGGGCCCGGCGAGGCTCGGCCCGCCCCCCCGCGGTCAAGGTACCTCCCGGGCGATCGCGTCCACCACCCGGACGACCCGCACCATCTCCTCCACGTCGTGGACCCGGACGACGTGGACCCCCCGGGCGGCCAGCCAGGCCACGGCCCCGGCCGTGCCCTCGAGACGCTCGTGGACGGGCAGGTCGCCGAGCAGCCGGCCCACGAACGACTTGCGGGACGGCCCCACCAGCACGGGATGCCCCAGCTCGAACAGGGCGTCGACGTGCCGGAGGAGGGTGAGGTTGTGCTCGAGGGTCTTGCCGAAGCCGATCCCCGGGTCCACGGCGATCCGCTCCGCCGCGACGCCGGCCGCCACCGCGGCCTCGACCCGGCCGGCCAGGAAGGCCCCGACCTCACCGACCACGTCGTCGTACCGGGGGTCGTCCTGCATCGTCCTGGGCTCCCCCAGCATGTGCATGAGCACCAGGCCCGCCCCCGCGTCGGCGGCCGCCCGGAGGAGGAGCGGGTCGCGCCCGGCCGTCACGTCGTTGACCATCGTGGCCCCGGCGTCGAGCGCGGCCTCGGCCACCTCGTGTCGCCGGGTGTCCACCGAGATGGGCACGTCGACCTCGGCCGCCAGGCGCTTCACCACGGGGACGACCCGGTCGAGCTCCACCTCGACGGGCACCGGATCCGACCCCGGGCGGGTCGACTCCCCACCGACGTCGATCACGTCGGCGCCCCGGGCCGCCATGCGGACGCCGTGACTCGCGGCGGCCTCGTGGTCCAGGTACCGGCCTCCGTCCGAGAAGGAGTCCGGGGTCACGTTCAGGACCCCCATCACGTGGGTCCGCTCCCCGCACCGGAGCACCCGGGAACCCACCCGCCAGACCAAGGCTCGGCCGCTCACGCCATCCATCCTAGCCTCGAGCCGCGGCACGCCCCGGTCCGTTGTGGGGCCCCCTGGGCCTCGTCTACCATCGAGCCTCGACGGAGCGACCCGGCCGCAAGGACGTCCGGGGAGCGGACGAGGAACCGGCTCAACTGGAGACCAGGCGACAGTCCCCCTCCTTCAGGTACGGCGTGGCGATCCTCTCGTCCGCGGCGGCCACCGGGATCACCCTGGGCCTGCGGACGTACATCGCGCCCTCGATCTTCCCGATGTACTTCGCCGCCGTGGCGGTCACAGCCTGGTACGGGGGGTTCGCCGCGGCCCTCCTGGCCATCGCCGCCTCGGCGATCGCGGCATCGGCGCTCCTGCTCCCCGAGGAGGGGGCCTGGGGGGCGCCCACGGTCGCCGAGATCGTCCAGGTCGGCCTCTTCGTGGTGGTCGCCCTGGTCATCTCGGGCCTCTCCGAGGCCGTCCGGACCGCGGAGCGGCGAGCCAGGGCCGCCAGGGCCAGGGCGGACGCCGCCCAGGAGCGGCTGGCCTTCCTGGCCGAGGCCAGCACCCGCCTGGCCTCCTCGCTCGACTACGAGGCCACCCTGGCCGGCCTGGCCAGGCTGGCCGTGCCCCGGCTGGCCGACTGGTGCGTCGTGGACGTCCTCGAGGAGGGCGGAGGGCTCCAACGCCTGGCCGTGGCGCACGTAGACCCGGCAAGGGAGACACTGGTCCGGGACCTCCACAAAAGGTACCCACCGGACCCCGCGAGCTCCCGGGGACCCTGGAACGTGATCCGGACCGGGCACTCCGAGCTCCACCCGGAGATCCCCGACGAGACGCTGGTCGCCTCGGCCCGCGACGAGGACCACCTGGAGATCCTCCGGGAGCTCGGACTGACCTCGGCCCTGGTGGTCCCGCTCTCGGCCCGGGGCCGGACCCTGGGGGCCATGACCCTGGCCATGGCCGAGTCGGGCCGGCGGTACTCCGAGGCGGACCTGGCCATGGTCGAGGAGGTGGCCCGCCGGGCCGGGGTGGCCGTGGACAACGCGCGGATGTTCCGGGACCGGAGCCGGATCGCCCGGACCCTCCAGGAGAGCCTCCTGCCCTCCCGCCTCCCGGACGTCCCCGGCCTCGACGTCGCGGCCCGGTACCGCCCGGCCGGGGCGGGCCAGGACATCGGAGGGGACTTCTACGACGTCTTCCCGGCCGGGGACGCCTGGGGCGTCGTGGTGGGGGACGTCTGCGGCAAGGGCGTGGACGCCGCCGTCCTCACCAGCCTCACCCGGCACACGATCCGGGTCGCAGCGATGCGGGGGGAGGGGCCGTCCGGGATCCTGCGGACCCTCTCCGACGCCATCCTGGACCAGCGCTCCGACCAGCGGTTCTGCACGGCCGTGTACGCCGCGGTCCGCCCGGAGGGCGATGGGGCGACCGTCTCGCTGTCCTGCGGAGGCCACCCGCCCCCCGCGGTCGTCCGGGCCGACGGCCGGGTCGAGCGGGTGGGGATCCCCGGCTCGCTGCTCGGCCTGTTCGAGGACCCGGACGTCGTGGACGTGCGGACCCGGCTGGCCCCCGGAGACGCCCTGGTCATGTTCACCGACGGGGTGACGGACGCCCGCCCTCCGGCCGGGACGCTCGACGAGGCCGGGCTCGAGGACCTCCTCAGGCGGACCGCCGGCGCCGACGCGTCGGGGATCGCCCAGGCCATCACCACCGAGGCCATCGGGGCACATCTGGGCGAGCCGCGGGACGACATCGCGGTGCTCGTCGTGCGGGTCCCCCCGGCGGCCGGATGAAGGCCGGCCCGTTCGCCTCCGCCGGGCCCTGTCCGGCGCGTCGCGGGCCGGCGTCCACCATCGGCGCCCGAGCTCGCGCCGACGGGGAGCGTTTCCGCGGACGAACCCCCCGAACCGGACGAATCGAGTGGGCGGCGGCCGGGCGGGTAGGTAGGGTGGGGCCGAAGGAGGCGGTCGTGCCGATGCCGACCCGCGCTCCATCTCACCCCCCGGAGCCCCGAGGAGGCTGGAACCCGATGGATCGAAGGCTCGTGAAGGATCGACTGGAGCGGGAGCGTGCCCGGCTCGAGGAGATGAGGGCCTCGCTCCTGGGCGACATGCCCCGGGCCGAGGACACGCCGGTGCAGGGCGCGGACCCGGAGCTGTCGTCGGTCGACCAGCACCCCGCCGACCCGGGGAGCGAGACCTTCGAGCGGGAGAAGGACCTGGCCATCCCGGAGAGCCTCGGGGCCCAGCTGGTGGAGATCGACCGGGCCGAGGGACGGATCGCCGCGGGGACCTACGGCACCTGCGAGGCCTGCGGCCGCCCCATCGGCGAGGCCCGCCTGGAGGCCAAGCCGGCCGCCCGGTACTGCGTGGAGGACCAGGCCAGAGCGGAGCGGGACGGCAGGGCCGCGGCCCAGTAGGGCGCCGCGCCCCTCAGGCGCCGTTCCGGCGGAGGAGGCTCATCGCCTCGGCCCGGGTCCGGGCGTCCGACCGGAACCGCCCTCGGACCGCGGAGGTCACCGTGGTCGAGCCCGGCTTCTTCACTCCCCGCATCGTCATGCACAGGTGCTCGGCCTCGATGACGACGAACACCCCCCTGGGCTCGAGGACCCGGTCCAGGGTCTCGGCGATCTCCGTGGTCAGCCGCTCCTGGACCTGGGGCCGCTTCGACAGCAGGTCCACCAGGCGGGCGACCTTGGAGAGCCCCGTGATCCGCCCGTCCCGGTTCGGGATGTAGGCCACGTGGGCCCTGCCGCTGAAGGGGACCAGGTGGTGCTCGCACAGCGAGGTCAGGGGGATGTCGCGGACCATGATCATCTCGTCGTGGTCCGCCCCCCGGATCACGGTGACCACCTCGGCGGGGTCGTGGCCGATCCCCGCGAACACCTCCGCGTACATCTCGGCCACCCGCCGGGGGGTCTCGGCGATCCCCGGACGGTCGGGGTCCTCCCCGATCCCCTCGAGGATCAGCCTGACGCCGCGCTCGATCCGCTCCCTGTCGAAACCCTTCGGCTCCACGCGGGCAAGCGTACTCGTGAGCGGGGACGTGCGGCGGGCCGGGGGTGGAGAGGGGGGTGGAACGATCCGGCTCGCCGCGGGGAGGGGGTGCTACCTGGAGCCCAGCGAAGGGTCGGGACGGCGCGGCCCGAAGGGGTAGGGGAGCTCGCGCGGGTCCAGGGGAAGCGGTTCGCCGTAGCGCTCCTCGCGGGGGCGGTACGCCTTCCGGTCCACCTGGGTCCTCTTCATCGTGGCCTCCGAGCGTTCCTTCGGCACATCGTGGGGGATACCTGAGGGCCGGTCATACCCCCCGAGGGGGATTTCCCCCTGCCCTGAACGGACTAGGCCGGGACGAGCCGGTCGAGCGCCTCGGGGAGGCCCGAGAGGTCCCCGAGCTCGTCCGCCCGGGGGAGGTCGCTCGATTCCCCCCGCCGGTTGATCCAGACGGCCGCGATGGCCAGCTCGGCGCACGGCGCCAGGTCGTGGAAGGCGCTCTGGGCCACGTGCACGTGCCGGGCGGGGTCGGGCATCGCCCTGTACCGGAAGGCCCGCCAGTGCCCGTGGGCCGGCTTGTACGAGCCGGCCTCGGCCGCGGTCACCGTGACGTCCACGGGGACGCCGATCCGCTCGATCGAGGCGGCCAGGAGGTCGGGGTCGGTGTTCGATAAGATCCCCAGCCGCCACCCCCGCCGGCGGAGCTCCTCCAGCGCCGCCGGCACCTCGGGGAACGGCGGCCACGATGGCAGGGACGCGCCCAGGGCGTCGGCCTCGCCGGGCGGCACCGGGACCCGCCGCTCGTCGGCCAGGGCCGCCAGGGCGATCGACATCACCTCGCGGTACGGGATGGCCGCCCCCCGCTGGATCTCGGGCTCGAGCTCGTGGTACTCGAAAAGGAGCGCCTCGCGATCGTCACCGGGGAACAGCCTGGCCAGCTGGTCCCCGATCCCCCGGTCCCAGTCGATCAGGGTGCCGTAGCAGTCGAACGTCGCCCAACGCTCGTCGGACACCGCGGGGCGCCGGTCAGTCGATGGCCTTGCCGTTGCCGCGCTGGAACCGCTCGCTGCGGCGGGCCACGGCGATCCCGGTCCCCGGCGAGGTCCCCTCGCGCTGGGCGCGCTTCATCACGCCGTCGAGGAGGGTGATGATCTCCTCCTTCTCGAGGGTCTCCTTCTCGACCAGGGCCTCGGCCAGCGCGTCGAGCGACGGCCGGTGCTCCGTGAGGATCTCCAGGGCCTCGTCGTGCGCCTCGTCGATCAGCCGGCGGATCTCGGTGTCGATCTCGAACGCCACCTGGTCCGAGTAGTCGGGGTGGGAGGCGAAGTCCCGGCCCAGGAACACCTCGCCCTGCTTCTGCCCCAGGGTCAGCGGGCCGAGCACGTCGGACATCCCGTACTCCGTGACCATCTGGCGGGCGATCTTCGTGGCCCGGTCCAGGTCGTTCTGGGCGCCCGTGGTGATGTCGCCGAACACGAGCTCCTCGGCCACCCGGCCTCCGAGGAGCATGGCCAGCTCGTCGATCATCTCCTCCCTGGTGACCAGGACCTTGTCCTCCATCGGCAGGGTCAGCGTGTACCCCAGGGCCCGGCCCCGGGAGATCACGGTGACCTTGTGAAC
>JACQTL010000340.1 GCA_016210805.1 Actinomycetota bacterium
CCGTGTGCGCCGCCGTGCACTCCGACCCCGAGCTGGAGCTGGTCGCCGCGGTGGACCGCTCCGGCTCCGGCGAGGCCGTCGGCGACCTGATCGGCGAGACCGGGCTCCAGGTCCCCGTGGCCGACCGGCTGGAGGCGTTGTCGGAGGCCGGCGCGGAGGTCGCCGTGGACTTCACCCATCCCGACGCCGTGATGGGCAACGTCCGGTGGCTGATCAGGAACGGGATCCACGCGGTGGTGGGGACCACCGGGATCACCCCCGACGACCTGGCCGAGATCGAGCGGCTGCTTTCCGAGGGAGGCGGCCGCTCGAACGCGGTGGTCGCTCCCAACTTCGCGATCGGGGCCGTGCTGATGCAGCGCTTCGCCGAGCTGGCCGCCCGGTGGCTCCCCGCGGCCGAGGTGATCGAGCTCCACCACGACCGGAAGGCCGACGCGCCGTCCGGCACCGCCGCGGCCACGGCCCGGAGGATCGCCGCGGCTCGCCGGGAGGCCTACGCGGGCCCCGGGGGGGAGAGCGTCGCGGGCGTGCGGGGGGGAGAGGTGGAGGGCGTGCCCGTCCACTCGGTGAGGCTGCCTGGCCTCGTGGCCCACCAGGAGGTCCTGTTCGGGGGGCCGGGCCAGGTCCTGTCGATCCGCCACGACTCCCTGGACCGGTCCTCGTTCATGCCCGGCGTGCTGCTGGCCATCCGGGCGGTCGTGAGCCGTCCCGGGCTCACCGTCGGCCTCGACGCGCTCCTCGAGGACTGATGGGGCGGCGCCTGGCCGCCCTGTTCGCCCACCCCGACGACGACGTCTTCTCCCTCGGCGGGACGCTCGCCCTGCACGCCGAAGAGCTCGACCTCCTGGCCGTGTACGCCACGAGCGGCGAGGCCGGCCTGATCGCCGACCCGTCGCTGGCGAACCAGGACACGCTGGGTGCCGTCAGGGAGGCCGAGGCCCGGGCCGCGCTCGAGCTGCTCGGGGTGTCCGGGCCGGAGGTCCACTTCCTGGGCCACCCGGACGGCGGCCTGGCCGGAGTGGACGAGGAGGAGTTGGCCGGGACGCTGGCCGGCCTGCTGGCGGGGTTCGATCCGGAGGTGGTGGTCACGTTCGGCCCCGACGGGGTGACCGGACACCCTGACCACGTGGCCATCCACCGGGCCGCGACCGAGGCCTTCCACCGCGCCGGCGCGCCCGGGAGGTTGCTGTACGTCGCGCTCCCGGCGAGCGAGCTGGCCCGCTGGGAGCAGATGCTCAGCCGGGGGGAGGGCGAGGGCTTCGACCCCGACGACCCCCTCCGCCCCCGCGGCGTCCCCGACGAGGAGATCGCCGTGACCGTGGACTGCTCACCGGTGTGGCGCCGGAAGGTCGAAGCGATCCGCGCCCATCGCACCCAGTCCGCCGAGCTCGAAGGCATCCCGGAAGACGCCTACCCCGCCATCTTCGGCCAGGAACACTTCACCCAGGCCTTCCCGTCACACCACGGCGATCCTCATCGACTTACCCACGTCTTCGTCGGCCCCTGAAGCCTGCCGGCGTCCCGCGGAAGGCCATTGACCCGGGGTGCTTGGACGGGTAATGCTCCGCCCGTCATCCCGGGGGGAAAGGGGGCCGTGCATGAAGCGGCGACGGGTGAGCTGGCTGCTGGCCGTCCTCCTCGCCCTCCAGGGCCTCCAGTCGGTCCCTCACGTAGCGGCCCAGGAACCGGCGCCCGAGGAGACCGGACCCGCGGCTGAAGGGTCGCCTCCATCCGAGCCGACCCCCCTCACCGACGCCGACCGCATCCCCGTCCCCGCCCCCACCGACCTGAACGGGGTCCTCGACCCACCCCTCGGCACCCCGGAGTTCGGCGACGCCCTGACCCCCGAGGGGATCTTCTCCGACGAGTTCCTCGTCCCCGAGGAGGGCGAGGCCTCCATGGACGTGTACGCCCCGGGCCCGGACGTCGGCGCCCACCTCGCCGTGGTGTCCGCCGACCTGTTCAACGTCCTCGCCCCCGACGGGAAGTGGGAGGACGCCGCCCTGGTGGCGGACGGGACCGGCTGGTCGCTCCAGGCCGGGGCATTCACTGCCCAGCTCCCCGCCTCCCTGGGCCCGGACTCCCCGGTCACCTTCGAGGTCGCGGGGCACGTGGTCGGCGCTGTCCCCGTGGGGGTCAAGGGTGCCCCGGGGACGGTGGAGGGGACCACGGTCCGCTACGAGGGCGCCCTCCCCGGGGCGGACCTCGTCTACGAGATCACCGCCACCGGGGTGAAGGAAGAGGTGGTCCTGGACGGCACGGCCACCCCGGCCCTGGCCTGGACCGTCACCGCCCCGGGCCTCGACCTCATCCTGACCCCCGAGGGCGAGGTCTCCGTCGAGCTCGGGAAGCTCCAGGTGGCCACGATCCCCGCCCCCGTCATCTACGACTCCGCCGTCCCTCCGGCGGAGGCCAAGGGCACCTATACGCTGGCCCCCTCGGCCGACGGCTCGTACCTGCTTTCCCTGGTGATCGACCCGGGCTTCCTGGCCCAGGCCACCTACCCCGTGGTCGTGGACCCCGGCCTCACCCAGCCGGGGCCCTCCATCGACACCTACGTGGACTCGAACCAGCCCAGCCAGGGCCACTCCGGCTCCACCACCCTGATCACGGGGCCCAAGACCACCAAGCGGACGTTCATCAAGTTCCCCACGAGCTGGCAGCAGGCCGGCCGGCTCGTCTACTCCGCGGAGATCTGGCTCAAGAACATCACCCAGAACAACACCTTCGAGCCGATCACCGGGCGGCGGGTCACCTCCAACTGGGGCACCGGCGTGAACTGGAACAACCAGCCCGTGGCCGACACGCCCCCTCCCGAGCGGAACGACCTGGGGGCCACGGGGGGCTGGTTCAAGCTCCAGATGAAGAACCTTTACCAGCGCTACAACGACGGCGAGTACCCGGACTACGGGGTGAGGATCCACTCCACCGACTCGAAGACCTTCCACTCCTCCGAGGGGACCACTGCCCCCTACCTCCTGGTGGAGTTCAACGACCTCCCCGCGGCCCCCACGCCGACCGGCCCGGGGAACGGGGTGGTCGTGGAGACCAACACCCCGACCCTCAAGATCTCGGGCCTGCCCACCGACCCGAACGGGGACGAGGTCCTGGTCCGCTACCAGCTCACCGAGAACCAGGGGACATGGAGCGGCCCGGGGACCCACACCTCGGGATGGACCGACGAGACCACCTTCCAGGTCCCCTCGTCCTGGCTCACCGACGGGGGCCAGTACTGGTGGCGGGTCCAGTCCGCCGACATCTGCGCCCAGCCCGAGACCTTCTGCGACAACACCGACGGGACGGGGGCCACCAGGGACTGGAACGCGTCCTCCGTGCGGAGCTTCACCGTGCTGAAGAAGGGATGGGGCAACGACGAGCGCTACGCCATGTGGTCCGAGGACATCGGCAACGGGATGACCCTCAAGGTCAACAAGGCCAACGGGAACCTCTTCCTCCAGGTCCCCCTGGACCGCCTCCCCACCCCCCTCGGGAAGCTCCGGATCGGCCTTTCCTACAACTCCCAGGCCGCCGAGGAGGGGATCGACAAGGGTCTGGGCCCGGGGTGGCGCCTGTACGCCGGGCCGGCGTCGTCGGGGAGGAGGCTCCCGGTGGAGCTCGTGGCCCTCACCCCGGCACCCTCCGCCGGGGTGAAGGTCGTCTACGCGGGCGGCGGCCACGACATCTTCTCCTGGCGCGGGGGGAAGGCCTACCACAACGTGGGGTCCCCCTCCGTGGTGGAGGAGACCGCCGACGGCGGGTTCACCTTCCGGGGAGCGGACGGGGACGTGTTCACCTTCGACTCGGCCGGGAAGCTCACCTCCGCGGCCCCGGTGTACACCAAGGCCAAGGTGGCCCAGGGGAACCCGAGCCCGTACTACTCCTACCAGTTCAACCTGAACAACAAGCTCGTCCGGGTAACCGACCCGATCGGCCGGCGGGTGGACATCGACTGGACCACGGTGGGCGGGGTGGAGCGGCCCACGGCCATCCACGTCTGGGGAGGGCACGACTTCACCCTGCAGTACTCCGGGGGGACCCTGATCAAGGTGACCACCCCGGCCTCCGAGACCGTCCGGTTCTTCCATGGCGCCACCTGCAACGGCCAGAGCCTGCTCGACGAGATCCGAAACGGCCAGCAGTTCTCGGGCGCCACGCCCGGGTGGCGGATCGAGCACTTCTTCGACACGGGCAACCAGAACTTCCCCCTGTGCCGGGTGAAGCGGCTCTACCCCCCGCAGGCCTCCGGGGGGAGCGAGCACTGGCTCCTCGGGTACGGCTCGACCGGCTACAAGGGGACCACCTCGCTCACCACCACGGTGACCGACCCACGCGGTCGGACCACCCCGGCCGACGACTACAAGACCACGGTGGACTTCAGCTTCGCCGGGTTCCCCATCAGGATCGTGGCCCCCAAGGCCGACCCGGCCACGGAGCCCAACTGGATCACCACCCTGGCCTGGGACTCCGACGGCAAGCTCCTGTGTGCCCGGTCCCCCCAGGCCAACGCCATCGACCCCACGAAGTGCTCCTCCTCGGTCCAGGCTCACGAGCTCAACACGGTCTACGACCACGCCGCCCAGGAG